>JAJQES010000007.1 GCA_021201565.1 Tannerellaceae bacterium | reverse complement strand
TTTGATGGTTTTATTTTCTTTTCATAGACGGCATTTTCTTACTTCCCGGCTTTGCTGTTGTAAGCATACGCATCATTTTCCGGGTTTCATCAAACTGTTTGATCAGTTTGTTTACCTCCTGTACTGTAGTCCCACTACCTTTAGCAATACGTTGACGCCGGGAACCATTCAGGATCGCCGGATTACTGCGTTCTTCCGGAGTCATCGAGTAAATAATTGCCTCAATACTTTTAAACGCATTGTCATCAATATCTACATTCTTCAACGCTTTCCCTACACCCGGGATCATAGATGCCAGTTCTTTGAGGTTACCCATTTTCTTGATCTGCTGGATCTGGGAGATAAAGTCATTGAAATCAAACTGGTTCTTTGCAATCTTTTTCTGTAAACGTTTAGCTTCCTCTTCGTCATATTGTGCCTGTGCACGTTCTACCAGGGAGACAATATCTCCCATTCCCAGGATACGGTCAGCCATACGTTCGGGATGGAATACGTCAAGTGCATCCATCTTCTCACCGGTTCCGACAAATTTGATAGGTTTATCAACCACCGTACGGATAGAAAGAGCAGCTCCCCCGCGGGTGTCACCATCCAGTTTCGTCAGGACAACTCCGTCGAAATCCAGACGCTCATTAAATTCTTTGGCTGTATTTACTGCATCCTGTCCGGTCATTGAATCGACAACGAACAGAATTTCATTCGGATTGATCGCTGCTTTTACCGCAGTAATCTCCTGCATCATCTGCTCATCAATAGCCAAACGCCCGGCGGTATCGACAATCACCAGGTCATATCCCTTTACTTTTGCTTCTTTGATAGCATTCTGCGCAATGATCACCGGGTTCTTATTTTCCGGTTCGGAATATACAGGTACCCCGATCTGCTCACCCAGCACTTTTAGCTGTTCAATCGCTGCCGGGCGGTATACGTCACCGGCAACCAGTAAAGGCTTTTTATTCTTTTTTGTTTTGAGCATGTTAGCCAGTTTCCCGGAGAAAGTAGTCTTACCTGATCCCTGTAAACCAGACATCAGGATCACAGCCGGTGAACCTTCCAGATCTATATCAGTGGCTGTACCTCCCATCAGAGTTGCCAGTTCATCGTGCACAATCTTCACCATCAACTGACTGGGCTTAACGGCAGTCAGCACATTCTGACCCAATGCTTTCACTTTAACCGTATCCGTAAACTGCTTGGCTACCTTATAGTTTACGTCGGCATCAAGCAATGCACGCCGTACATCTTTTAAAGTTTCCGCAACATTAATTTCGGTGATACGGCCTTCACCTTTCAATAGTTTAAACGACCGTTCTAACCTTTCGCTTAAATTTTCAAACATAGCGCTATATGGGTTTATTTATTTTACTCTGAATAAATTCGAGTGCAAAGGTACAAAATTTTAATAATTGAATATAAGGATTATGGTGTGTTCTCTAATATTTAGATAATATAATTACTTTTGCCGTGATAATTTTAAAGAAATAATAGTATGAATGAAAAACAATTGAACAAAGCTTCCATTTATCGCTTTAAGCGTTTTACGCGCAAAGCGTATGGAGCTTTTTGCAGTTTACACCGGGTAGTCAATATCGGTGTCGTGGCAGGTTGCGTCCTGACTTCCATGCAGTTTACAACAGCTTCCGCACAAAATGCAGGGGGAGAGCAACAACAAAAAGTAATGGAACAGGAGCTGGACGAGGTAATGGTGACAGCCTCAAAGGTAGAGACCCCGTTGAACCAGTCGGCAAAACTGGTGACAGTCATTACACGTGATGAGATTGAGCGGGCGCCTGTCCAGAGTATCCAGGATCTGTTAGTCTATTCCGCCAACATAGATATCCTGCAACGAGGCGGACACGGTGTACAAGCCGACATCTCCATCCGGGGAGGAACTTTCGACCAAACCGCTATTTTACTCAACGGAGTAAATCTTACCAACGCCCAGACCGGGCATTACAGTTTTGACCTTCCGGTTACTCTTTCCGACATCGAACGTATCGAAATTATTCACGGTCCTTCTGCCCTGATTTATGGTTCCAGTGCTTTTTCCGGTGGCGTAAATATCATTACAAAAAAGAATACTGATACACGTTTGCATGCCCATATTGAGGCAGGTATGCATCATCTGCGTGGGATAGAGGTAAGAGGAACTACACAAACAGGAATTGCAGCTCATTCGCTTTCCGCCGCTCATCATTCCTCTACCGGCTACATTCCAAACAGCGATTACGATCTTTATAATGTATTCTGGCAAACCCGGTTAAATCTCCCGAACTCCAATAAACTGGACCTGAACCTGGGATACAATGATAAAAAATATGGAGCCAATACCTTTTATACGGCTGAGTGGCCCAATCAATACGAACAGACGAGCACGTATATGGGTTCCCTAAAAGGAGAATTCGGAAACAAATTAAAAGTAATTCCTATTCTTTACTGGAACAGGCATCACGACCAGTTTGACCTGATCAGAGGGGATTCCTACGGACGTAATTTTCACAGGAATGACACGTATGGAGCAAACCTCATTTTTACTTATACTTCTTTTTGGGGAACAACCAGTTTAGGAGGTGAATTCCGCAAAGAAGACATTATGAGCACTGTATTAGGGCATGAAATGGTAAAGCCTCATAGAAAATATATAAAATATGATGACCGGATAAACACCGGTATAGCATTAGAGCACAGTGCCAGATGGCAGAATTTTATGCTTTCAGCCGGCGTTCTGATGAACCATAATACCTTACTGAAAAACAAATACCGCTTTTATCCGGCACTAAATCTCAGTTACCGGCCGGCAAACGAGCTAAAAGTCTACACTTCCTGGACCAAATCAACCCGTGTTCCGACCTTTACCGATCTGTACTATACCACAGATACACACGAAGGAAACGCGATTTTAGAGCCGGAAGATTCCCAGGCCTGGGATCTGGGAGTAAAATACCGGAAAAATAATATAACTGCATACCTGACAGGTTTCCTATTATGGGGAAGAAATATTATTGACTGGGTATATAGTATAGAAGATACTAAATATAAATCGTGGAATCTTACCCAAATAGATACCCGCGGGGTAGAAATTGGAGTGAAATTCCAGTTGAATGAATGGTTCCCCGGGTTAGGTGAATCTTCCGCTCTTGCACTGGATTATACGCGGATGCACCAATCCACCGATACACAGGGACTTGAAACACAGTACGCGCTTAAATACCTGAGAGATAAATTTACAGTAAAACTGAATCATCAATTAATTCCGGATCTGACTGTGGATTGGTTTTTCCGGTTCCAGAAGAGGATAGGGAATTACCAGTATTATGAAAACGGGATAGATATGGAAGAGTTCCGGCCATATCGTGGTTTTTCGACATTGGATGTCAAATTAAATTACAGATATAAAGAGGTTGGATTGCACCTGACCTTCAACAATCTGTACAATACCCAATACCTGGATTTAGGAAATATTCCCCAGGCCGGATTCTGGCTCATTGGTGGTATCTCTTATACATTAAAATAATTAAAAGAGATGTTGACTGTATGGATCATGTTGGTTTCTTCACTTGTGTTGAGAACCGGAGATTTAATTTTTCAGGAATCCTGTCCGGATCATCCGGACGATACGATCAAAGAAGTTACGGAAAGTCTGGACGGGTATAATTTCACACATGTAGGAATGGTTTATATCGATGAAAAAGATGCTGTTTTCGTGATAGAAGCTACCATACCCGTTGTAGTACTTACCCCTTTAGAGAAATACATCTTACCGGATAGAAAAGCCTGTCCTCCCATTTCGGTGGTGATGCGGCTTAAAGAAGAATATAAGGATCTGATACCGGGAGCCATAGAAGCCGCGATGAGCCATTTAGGCAAAGGGTACGATTATGCCTTTGATTTGGAGAATGACCTGTGGTATTGTTCGGAGCTGATCTATGAGGCCTTCCGGCAGGCCAATGGTGGAGCGAGTATTTTTCCTTTAAACAGGATGACTTTTAAAGCACCTTCAACCGGAGAGTTCACAGAAGGCTGGGTCCGCTGGTTCAGGGAGTTAAGTATTCCTATTCCGGAAGGCGAACCGGGCATTAATCCCGGTGCTATGTCCCGTTCCGAAGTCTTACAATTCATCGGTGTATTATCTCTTTAAGGCCTGTCGAT
>JAJQES010000415.1 GCA_021201565.1 Tannerellaceae bacterium | reverse complement strand
CTTTATAATAGCCTTTGTAAATGAAGATATTGATCAGACATCCTTTCGGTTTATATGTTCCTTTTGTATCCTATTAATTGCGGGGTGTATGATTGCTTATAGTGCTGTATCAAATCAGGCTGGTCATACAAAGATTAATCCCGGCTTGATACTCGCTTTTATTGCTATGTTGGGTTTAGCTCCCTTCTCTTTGGTGAACCTTTATTTGCTGTCAGCTATACGGGATAAGTATTTTTATGAACGTATGAAGATGTTTACCGGACCGGAATGATCTGTTAGAAATAAAAATACTTATTTTTGAGAAACAATTGAAAGAGGAATGCTGATACTTTTATCTTCGGCCAAGACAATGGCCGGTAAGTCAAAAATAAAACTGAAAGAAGAAACAACACCGCTGTTTTTGAAGGAGGCAAAGGAGATTGCCCTTCAGATGTCCCAGTATAGTGTAGAGGAACTGGAACAGATACTAAAAGTAAACAAAGGAATCGCTGCAACCAACTATTTGCGCTATCAGCAGTTTTATACTCAGGAAGAAGCCTTGCAGGCTATACTGGCTTATACGGGTGTGGTGTTCCGGAACATGGGATTGAGTGACTTTACGGCCGGGGATTTTGTCTATGCGCAGGATCATATCCGGTTTGGATCTTCCATGTATGGGTTGTTACGGCCGTTTGATCTGATCAAATTGTACAGGATGGAATATCAGATAAATCTTCCGGAGCTGGATGGAAAAAATATGTATTCTTTCTGGCCGGAACGGTTGACTGGCCAGTTGATAGAGGATGTAAAAGCCGCGGGAGGTATTTTAGTCAATCTGGCTGCTTCGGATGTGCTTCCTTCGTTTGACTGGAAACGGATACAACGGGAAGTAAAAGTGATTACGCCTGATTTTAAAATATGGAAAGACGGAACACTGAAAGCGATTGTGGTGTACCTGAAAATGGCCCGTGGACGTATGACACGCCATATTATAAAAAACAGGTTAGACGACCCCGAACTGTTAAAACATTTTACCTGGGAAGGGTTTGTGTGGCAGGAGGATCTGTCGGATGCAAATAACTGGATGTTTGTGCAGTAAATAAATTAGAAGTTAAGAAGATCAGAAGTTAAGAAAATACTTTTTGTTTTCATATTCTTACTTCTTAACTTCTAAGAAGCAAAGCGACTGATAACTTCTTTACTTCTTAAAAAAAAAATTATGAAACGTGCTTTTCTGATTTTGGTTTTGGTGATGACAAGCTATTATGGATATGAGGCTTATCAGGTCTATCAGCGGTTATCCCCGCTGGTGTGTCTTACGCATGGATTTTTATCGGATATAGCTCATAGGGTGACCCCTTTGATGCTGGATACAAATGGACAGGAGCCTATCCGGAAGCCGACAAAGGTGAGGAGTGAAGGAGAGCGTGTCTATCTGGTCAGTGAATATACCTTGCACTGTTTTGAAAAAAAAGGGAAATATCTGGGACGTATTACGCAGCCGGAGGAGATCCGGGTCGCTGATTATATCATTGATCCGGTACATGGGTATCTCATCGTGCTGGGCAATGAGGAGGATGTTTATTATTATACATTGGATGGTCTGTTAAAGTATAAAACGAACTTTCCGGCTGATGAAAGAGGGGGACGTCTGAAAACAATAGCCTGTTATGACAATCGTATCTGGGCGATGAAAGAAATTGAGGAGGCTGCGACCGGCCGGATCCAACATGTGGTTGTGGAGTATGACTTTCTTTTTACTGAATTGAATACTCATACTCTGGGGTATGCGGATACAGGCCGTGAGATACCTTTGTTTGCCTGTCTTGATCCTGTGTTTTCCGTAGCACCGGATACAGGAGAATTATATATTTATTCACCGGCACATACTCCGCAGTATCTATTGAGAGATACCTTGTACATACGCCAGCACCGTCCGTTAGCCGGTATGTATGCAACAGCTGACATTTCAGTTTATCCGGTACGGGTAGGAGGACGTTTTTATCTTTCCTCTTCTCTGTCAGTGGGAGAACATGCGTATTTCTATTGTTACGATCAGGAAACCAACCGTTGCTGGGAACTTCCGGACGGCATTACCGATGATCTGCATCACAATGGACAAATCCGGCATTTTTATCCGATGGACTTGGCAGGTGAGCAGTATTGGTATACCTGTGGCAGAGAGAATGATCCGGTTATTTATCTGGTAGAATTAAAGAGTTAAGACCTTTTTTTATAAAACAGATTTCCAATGATCATACTCACCAATAGAAATGCAATGAGTTTTCCTCCCCAGGCATCCCAGAAGGGTAGGCGTATCAGTTCTTTTATATTATGAATATTATTCTCTTCAGCAATGAGACTCAGTAAGGATTCATTTAAAGGAAGGTAATTGGTTTTATCAATATATCCGATAAATTCCGGTGCACCTTCCTGGTAAATAGGTAACCAACAGATTTGATAAACGGTATACTTGATGCCTAATGCCAGGGGGTGGCCCTCTTTTGTCCGGTAGTTCCCATTCCTGGGTAGTTCTTTTATTTTGCATACCTTTTCATAACTACCTACAGGTATGTAAATACTGGCGGCTGCCTCCTGGGAGCCTGTGCAGATAATAGCGATTGTGATAAAAATCAATAGTCTTCTTTTCATGATCAATATTTCTGATAACGGTTAAATGAATGAATGATCAATGGTTGTAAAGATTATATCTTTAATTTATATATTTTATAAGTAAGTATGCTGTTTATCAGGATGATACCGGGCATGCCGAATACAAATAGAATAAAATTCATTTCTTCATAGTTTGCGTGGATAGGTTTCCCAAACCGTATCATATCTTCCTGGGCCAGTCTATAGGCATCATCAATGGGGATACTGTACCGGAAACAGGCTTGTAGGAACAGAATGGTATAAAAGATCAGGAGAGACACTGCGGTTATATTTAATACTGTACTGAGAGGTGTCCGCCTTGTTTTGTTATACCACATGGTTGCAATCGTCATGGCAAGCGCAGATAAAAGTACTAATACCGGTTGAAGCCACACAAATATATATACATTCGCTTCTTTGTAAGTCCAGCCTGCTCCCTGGGCTATAGCATCAATAATATCACAGCAGAATTCAAAAATAGTATGCGTCATTTTTATTTTATTGCAATAACAAACGGTAAATGATACTTCTGTTTTCCAAAAGTGATTGCAAGGTAGTAAATTTGAATGGATAATCATACATTTGTATACTCTAAATTAATCAGAATGAATACAAACCGACTCCATGTAGCTATTACCGGTGCTGCCGGTAATCTGGGCAGCCTGTTGGCGTCCGCTTTATTAGGGAAAGAACTGGATCTTCATTTACTTATCCATAAAAGAGATGTTCCGGAGACTTTAAAACAAGCTCAGAATATACGGGTCTTCCGGACAGATCTGGAACAAAAAGAAACCCTGAAAGCTCCTTTGGAAGGAGTCGATGTGATTGTGCATTTTGCAGGTGTATTGTTTAAATCCAATCCGGAGAAGTTTCTGCCAAAGACGAATGTGGAATATTTCAGGAATTTGTTGGATGTAGCTGTAAAGCAAAAAGTAAAGCGGATCATTCTGATCAGTTTTCCTCATGTGGAGGGGGAAACTTTTCCGGATTCACCTGCCTGTGGGCGTCTGGATGGAAATCCGGAATCCATGCATGCCCGTACCCGGCTGGAAGAAGAAAAGTTATTATTTGAATATGGAGGTATTTATAAGTTTGAACCTGTGTCCCTACGGGTTGGAATGGTCTATGGAAAGGGTATTTTAATGATTGACGCTGCTCAATGGTTTGCCCGCCATTATTTATTAGGTGTTTGGAAAACGCCAACTTATATCCACCTTATCTCCCCGGATGATTTTACGACAGCTACTGCATCTGCTATTACTAAGCCGGATATTTCCGGTATTTATCATATCGGAGATGAAGGAGAACAGACTTTACAGGAGTTTCTGGATGTGGTCACTGCCTATGCAGGTAATCCTATACCCTGGAGAATGCCTGTATGGATGATCATGACAGCAGCCCGTCTTTTTGAAGGAATCTCTGCTTTAACCGGTTGGAAAAGCCCGTTAACTGTCGATTTTATAAAGATTGGAATGGTTTCTTATTATGGGGATACCTCCCGGATGCGTAAGGAGTTATTA
>JAJQES010000420.1 GCA_021201565.1 Tannerellaceae bacterium | reverse complement strand
GGGGGATTCCGGATCGGGAGATCCTTATATTCATTAGTCGGGGATCGGGAGATCCCCTCCGACCAGAAGGAAGTACGTATTTGGTCGAAGGGGATCCGAAAATCCCTTTCGTCCCGGAAGTCAGCGCTGTACACTGTGCAAGCTATTAAAAGGCCATGATATAACGGGTCGGATAGGTAGTGGAATCCCATTTGTAAGCGTAACTCCATTGATAACTATGCCTCCAGTAGTAAGCGTACCGATCTGAGTATTCAGTGGAAGAAAAATAATAAGAATTTCTGTTTATTTCGTCTCCCCCGATAGCTGTTAATCTGCTATTCAAAGCGTCTATCCCATAACTGTTCATTACGCGCCCGATTGTTAATGCTTCCTGTAAAGCTGGAATATACCAGATATGTGTCTTATTTTCATCGCTGTAATCTTCAGCCGGATCATTTAACGCATGCACCCGGTTAAACACGGGATAGGCCGCCCAATTCCCTTTGTCATGAATGGCTTTCATATTCTTTCGCCCATTATCCTGGTCTGTCGCGTTATCGACATTCTGGTCTGTCGCCCATGCCAGCTGGAATTGCTTCAGTCCCAAAACTTTACCGTGGTGAGAATCCAGAGGGTCTAACCAAACGATCACACCCAGTATCTTCGCGACTTCAGTCAGATCATTTAGATTCACATCCGGGTCCGGATAATAATCCCCTATTTTATAAGACCCAACCTTCGCTTCGGTGGAGGTATCTGTCCAATCTGTAATATCGCCCTGGGATACCTGAATGCCGGTTTTACTCACTGTAATCGTATAGGGATGCTGATAACCAACCATAAATTCAGTGGATGGAGGAAATTTCCATTCATACCTATTATCCTGCTCATTTGGAAGCGTGACAGTCAGTATACTATTTTCCGCCTTCTGGGGAATTACGATAAGAGAAAGCCTGGTGGGATCGCTGGTGGGATCTCTGGGATTATAATCAACCCCTATTTCTCCCGGTGAAGCCAAATTAGTTATCTGGCCGTTTGACAGATCAAAATCTGCTTTCCGGTAAAGATTGCTAATTTTTATCTTTGTGTCCGTGAGGTCCGGCGCACCTTCGCCCTCCTTAAGAGTAAATGTCAGTTTACTCAATTTATGGCTGAATGCTAAATTTACCGAATCAGTGCTGTTTTTAGTGTATCCTTTCGCATTATCACTATATACAATATCGATATATTTCGGCATCTCCTGGTATTCACTGCTTACATCCACCGGATAAATATGATCAGTTATATTTCTGTTAAAAGGATAATAGGATATAAAATCTACCGGCCGTCCGTCTACCGGATAATAGATCGGTATCATGTCCGGGAAAAAAAAACACCTTTTTGAAACCTGAAAATATTGACGAAACTTCATATTGTCGGCACCTTCAACAATAAATTCAATTCCCTTTCCGCTTTCCATCATAAAGATGCCTATACTGTCGTATTGCGACCACTGAGTGCCGTCATCGGAGACTCTGGTAGAGGCAGGACTGTCCGCCATACTAAACGTCACAGCAACAAGATCGTTGTCCGGGTGATTGATATCCTGCTCGTTACATCCCGCCAGCAGACAGCATGTAACAAGAAGGATAAATACATGTAGTACCGGTTTCATAAGCCAACATTATTTTGCTACCCCATTCCCTTCGGGTGCCAGCACCCACGGTTCAATTATTCCGATCACCAGTACTCTGTTTTTCTGCAGTACTACATTAAACGTATATTTATGTCCTACTTCAAATGTGGTAATATTACTGCTATTATTCCGGATCTCCCATTTATAGGTATTTCCCCCTACGGTGAACTCCACCACATGGGATGCGTCCAGAGAAACCGGTAATAGAATTGCCTCATACGACACTTTAGCGGTAGCGGCAGACGTTGTGAAGGGAACAAGATCCTCACTGGAAAGGTCATCAATTGCCAGTTCCGGATCGGAAATATCAAAATCCGCCTTCGTCTTCATTCCTTTTATGACGGTAGAAAGTTTCGTAAGATCTTCCGTTGCAACTCCATCCCCGCGTTCCACATGTATAACTATTTTAGCCAGTTGGTGACTGAAGTCAAGGGTAACATGATTAGCCGGGTCATCTCCATAGATCTTATCATACCCTGCACCATTGTTGTCCGCTGTTGCTACCAGCAGGTCAATAGCAGATTGATCGTTCTGGCGGGACACATCTACCGGATACAGATAATCAACGACCTGTCTGCTGTAAGGATGGTAAGCGATAAAACTTACTTTCTCTCCGGATACCGGATAATAAATAGGGGTAGTCGAGGTAAATTCGGCCGTTGTCCCCTGTGATTTGGTAGTATACTTAATATTTTCAGCCCTTTCCAGCACAGTGGTGGAACCATTCTTCACCATATAGATACCGATCGAGTCATTTACTTCCCATTCGTCGCCTCCGGCACCTCCTACTTTGGTTTCAATACCCGATGAAAATTTCACCATTCCGTCATTGACTACCGGTGTCTGATTATCCTCCTTATTGCATGATATAAATAAAAATGCACTAATAGTTACTACTGATAAAAATTTTGTTCTCATAATGTTCTTTTTATAATTCAGATTCCTGTTTATTAATTCTATTGTTTGTTTTATTTCGTTCTATTTTACACCTCCCTGCTTTCGTCTCAGGCTAAAAGGCTAAGACGCAACGCGCCCGGTTGCCCGTGTACGTCTTGTTGGCGCTGCTCGTCGTAGTGCCATTGGACATGGTCCAGAGGTACGCGTAGTTAATACTGAGACTCGTGGAGGCCCAATATGGGGCGCCATTCGTAATTGCGGTCCCTCCGGCGGCTGTCAACCAGTTATTAAAAACCGATACATTTGATTGATAAACTTCATTTAAAATAAGGGCTTCTTCTATAGCAGGCAGATACCAGACTCCGGTCACATTTTCACCGGTGTACTCTTCATTCCCCGCGTTTTTCGCATGTACCCACGAAAATACCGGAAAGTTTGCCCAGTTCCTGCCCTCTGAATTAGTCTGAATATAGTCCGCCACCGCCCTCATATTTTTTAACCCATTCTCCGGATCTCCCGCGTCCACATCACTGAAATGATCCGACCAGACTCCCTGAAATTCATCGAGGCTGACCACTTTCCCATTTTTACCACCGTTCCTTACCTCATAGACAATCCCTATCACCGGACCTACATGGGGATATGGATCGCCTACAGCATAGGTATGGTCCGGATCAATGCCATACCCCAATGTCAGCTTATATCTATAGGCATTCCCTGCTCTCCATAACGCATCACCCGGATTATATTCCATATCAATTTCCCTTCCGGGAGTCGTTTGACTAAAAAGGAATTTTGTGTTCTGTTGTTTTTGACCAGGAACAATGGCACGGTAGAGATAACGATCACCGGCCTTATGCATGAAAATAGTCTCCCCTGATCCCACTCCATCTTCAATCGTACTGTTTAAATTAATCCGTACCTCTTTCTTGATATTACTAAATGACACTTCAAAATCACTATCAAAATGCGGCATATTAACCTCTCTTGACACCTCTACCTGTATAAGAGCCAATTGATGCTCAAAATTCAGCCGGACAGGATCATCCCTTTTTTCTATTGGACCTGTTTTCGCTAATAAAAAATCGCTTTTATTATACCCGTTTGATTCCTGGTCATTTTCTACTGTAAAAATGTAGGAGGTAGGGTTGTCCATAAAGGCATCATACGGATAATACGCATAAAAAGATAGAGTTTCCCCATCATTCGGATAATACACCTGCGTATCTGCAATCCAGTCGCCACTCTCATAAGTCAGTTTCATATTATGCAAATAATTGTCCGCCGCCAACAGAGGTTGTAAGCTCCCGGAGATAGATTTAACGGCAAACAGACCGACTTCGTCTCCATCTTCCCAGGTACTAACGAAGTCCATGCCTGTAACGACACGGGTGTTGGGTAGCGCCAGCTCAAACCGGATCGCTCCTGCGCTGTCCGGGAAATGATCCGGAGCCTCCTTAGTACAGGAAACAAGCAAAAGAAGCCCCACCCAGCCTCCCCAAAGGAGAGAATATAGAAAAAAGTTCCGCATCAGTTTATTTAATCTCATATTCTTTTATCTTATTTTTTATTTCGCGATCCCGCTTCCCCCTCCAATCTCATTCCAGTTACGGATAGTTGCAG
>JAJQES010000154.1 GCA_021201565.1 Tannerellaceae bacterium | reverse complement strand
GGTTAAATAAAATACAAATATAGGATATTCCGGAAGATAGGAAAATAGTTTTCCCGGAACCCTACTTCATCTTTCTCCGATATGCATCACCTGTTCTTCCAGGTTCTCCCGTCCATCCAGCGCTTTACTTTTGATGCGTGCCCGGTAATTATAAATGGTTTGGGGGAATAGCGAAGAAAAGTCGCGATCTGTGAACTTTCGCTGATACCTAACCGGATCAGAGCAAAAATACGTAGTTCCGGATTCAGCAACTCCCCTTTTTTCAGGCGGATCTGCCCTTCTCCGGTCAAAAGCCTGTTAAAATCCGCCACAAAAGTGGGAAAAAGAGTCAGAAACGCCCGGTCAAAATTATGAAGAAAATTATCTACTTCCGCCTCAATCGCCTGGGTAGAATTCGCCTGTTTATACAGATCATCAAACTGTTTAGCCATAATTTTCCGCTTAACAGTCTCCCGGAACTTATTGAGCTTATCAATATAAGAGGAACAGAGATCCATAAAGATACCAACATATTGTTCTTTTGTTTGGTTAGACTGTTTCAACTGCTGATTTAATTGATTCAATTCTTCATTGAGCTGGTGCAAGATCTCCCGGTTTTTACGGACCGCGCGATGTTGCCGGTACAGATAGAAAAAGGAAAGTAAAGTGATCCATGTCAGAAAACTAATCACTACCAGCGAATAAGCCAGCTTCTCTTTTGCAGCTTCACTTTTCCGTTGATACGCTTCTACTATGACCGGAAGTTTTTCCGATATTTGCACCATACGTAAACGGTTATTATAAAAACGGGCATCTTCCAGAGAACATTGAATATAACGGTAAGCCCGGTCCAGCTCTTCCGGATGCCGGCTATACAGGTAAATAGAAAGTTCCTGCATAGCGAGGTTCTCTTTTAACGGACACACCTGGTCCGAAATAGCCGCCAGGATCAGAAACCGCTCAAACTCTTCCCAGTTGCCACGTGTCCGGTAAATAGTGGACAGGTCATAGGTGACCACCGCATACAAGCGGGTATCTACCCGCAGGGAGGGGAACAACCTCAATAACAGTTCCTCTGCACGGGCATAGTCACGTTCATGAATATACCTTTTCCCCTGGTAATAATCCAACAGCGGACTACCGGAGGGAAGAGCATCAATAATAGAATCCCGGTAGGCATACTCGAGTTGCCGGTACCGGGGTGAATAAGTAAAATCGTTTGTATATTCAGCGGCTACATAATATGTCCATTCCGAAACTTTATAATATTCCAGCAATAACTCTCCGTTTAATAATTCCCGGTTCACACCCGCCAGATTATCAAGGGATTCCTGGTACATTCCAACCATAGATAAAAGAAAGGAATGAGCAATGACCATCTCATCGACATACCGCCCGGAACCCATCTTTTCCGCAAGAGCCATGTTTTTCTTTACATACACCCAGGCCGAATCACTCCGGTAAGTGCTATATTCACGGTAAATATCCAGGTGGATGTCAAACTGCCGCTCCAGGCCGGCACGCGGCAAAAGACTTTTCAGGCTATCAATCCGTGCCTCTTTCCGGTTCATATAGTCAATACGCGCATCTACGATCCGGTCCAGTTCATCCAGCCGTTCCCCCAAATCAGCATATACTATATGAAAACCCGGTAAAAGAAAACCCCATAACAGAAGGATAAATCGCATATATTGTTTGTTCAGAAGTTAATGCCCGAATATACGGTTTTATTTTCATACAGCAAACAGACATCTACCTGACAGGAAGAACAACCACACAAAAACACACTGATTATAAGCAAATTAAAAATATCACCCTTATAAATCATCTACCTTACACCTACTTAAAAACCCATCTAATCGGAAATAATATACTTTTGTTCCGGTAACTTCTGTTAATCTGTTAATTCATTCAAAATAACCATAGTATATCATGAAAACAAAAATCAATCTTTTTTTCCTTTTTATCGTAACTTTTTGCCAAATACAGGGGCAAACGATCCGGATCACTACCAGCGAGACTGATCTGGTCATGGCAGTAGCACCCAACGGGCGGCTTTACCAGGCATATCTGGGAAGCCGGCTACTAAATGAAGCGGATATTCAACATCTCTCGCCTTTTCTTTCCCAGGCAGCTTCCGATGCAGCCGTAACCGTCCGGGGGTGGGAAGTCTATCCGGGTTCAGGAGGAGAAGATTATTTTGAACCGGCTTTTATTGTACAACATGCGGACGGGAATATGACCTCTATTCTTACGTATGAATCCCACACACAGAAAAAGATCGATGAAAACGTAATAGAAACGATCATCATCCTGAAAGATAAAGAATATCCGTTAAAAGTAAAACTCTGTTTCCGGAGTTTCGACCGGGAAAATACCATTCAAACCTGGAGTGAAATTGAACATACCGGAACAACTCCGGTATTGCTGAGCCAATACGCCTCTTCTATGATCTATTTTCAGGAACAGGATTATTTCCTGACCGAATACAGCGGAGACTGGGCCAAAGAGGTACAAATAAGTACACAACAACTACAATTCGGGAAGAAAGTGATTGACACCAAACTGGGTTCCCGTGCCGCTATGCATACCTATCCGTTCTTCCAGGTAGGGTTGGGAACACCGGCCGGAGAACAAACAGGGAAAGTGCTGCTGGGTACTATTGCATGGACCGGAAACTTCCGCTTCACTTTTGAAGTAGATAATGTAGGAAACCTGCGGGTAATCTCCGGTATAAACCCGTATGCGTCCTACTACGAATTAAAAGGAGGCGAAACATTTGTTACACCGGAATTCATCTATACACTGAGCGAAGAAGGCACCGGCAAAGCCAGCCGGAACCTGCATGACTGGGCACGTAACTACCAGCTGAAAGACGGAAAAGGCGACCGGTTAACCCTTCTCAATAACTGGGAATCAACCGGATTTAACTTTGACGAAAAGATCCTGGGCGAACTGATGAAAGAAGCCAAAGAATTAGGTGTAGATATGTTCCTGCTGGACGATGGCTGGTTCGCCAATACATATCCACGGGCCAATGACCGGGCCGGACTGGGAGATTGGGAGGTGACGCACAGCAAACTGCCAAACGGGATTCCCGGACTGGTACAAGCTGCTAACAAAGCGGGCGTAAAGTTCGGGATCTGGATCGAGCCGGAGATGGTCAATCCTAAAAGCGAACTCTTTGAACAACACCCGGAATGGGTGATCATGCAACCCAACCGGGAAACCTACTATTACCGTCATCAGCTGGTACTGGATCTGAGTAACCCGGAAGTGCAGAACTATGTGTATGGCGTAGTAGAACAGATTATGCAGGAAAATCCCGGAGTAGCCTACTTCAAATGGGATTGCAACAGCCCCATCACAAACATCTACTCCCCTTATCTGAAAGAAAAACAAAACCATCTCTATATTGAACATGTGAGAGGGGTGCAAAACGTATTCCGCAGAGTAAAAGAAAACTACCCGGATCTCCCTATGATGCTCTGTTCCGGAGGGGGCGCCCGTTGTGATTACGAAGCCTTAAAATACTTTACGGAATTCTGGTGTAGTGATAATACCGACCCGGTAGAACGACTTTATATTCAGTGGGGATATTCCCGGTTCTTCCCGGTCAAATCCATGGCAGCACATGTTACCAGCTGGAACAAAGCGGCTTCAGTGAAATTCCGTACGGATGTAGCTATGATGTGCAAGTTCGGATTTGACATTAGCATCAAAGAACTAACGAAAGAGGAACAACAATTCTGTAAAGAGGCCGTTGCAAACTACAACCGTCTAAAAAAAGTGATCCTGGATGGAGACTTCTATCGCCTGGTCTCTCCGTATGAAACCAATCACACAGCCGTTTTGCATGTAAGTAAGACCAGGGAAAAAGCCATTTTATATACATATGATATCTATCCGCGTTTCGGTGAGAAAATGCTTCCTGTCAAACTGGAAGGCCTGGATCCTGCAAAAATGTATGAAGTGAAAGAAATCAACCAAATGCCCGGACGCAAATCCGGTCTAAAAGCCAACGGTAAAATCATGAGCGGCGACTACCTGATGAAAGTGGGTCTGGAGGCTTTCACCACCTCCCGCATGAATAGCCGCCTGATTGAACTGACGGCTGTCAACTGAAAGACAGGCACCAGTACCGGATAAAGACAGGCACCGGATAGAGTAAAATACAGGCAAAGGGTTGGCTGCACA
>JAJQES010000424.1 GCA_021201565.1 Tannerellaceae bacterium | reverse complement strand
GCTCTGTTTATTAATAACCTAACACCTACATTTCATGCCACTCTGTCCTCGCCGGCAGAAGTTCAGGGATGGCCTGTTATAGCAACCACTTTTTCAGCCTGGCCATGGCTTCAATTGTGTCTTCTCTGTCACCAAACCCGGTCAACCGGAAGTATCCTTCTCCACTTGGGCCGAAACCGACTCCCGGTGTACCTACGATCTTTACTTCGTATAATAGTTTGTCAAAAAATTTCCAGGAGGTCAATCCATCCGGACATTTCAACCATAAGTAGGGGGCGTTCTCACCGCCATACACTTTCAGGCCGCAATCTTCAAGTCCTTCTTTCATGATCCTGGCATTTGTCATATAATAATCAATCAGGTCTTTTACCTGTTGTTTTCCTTCGGGAGAATAAATAGCTTCTGCTCCGCGTTGAGTGATATAACTGGTTCCATTGAACTTGGTGCTTTGTCGACGTCCCCACAATTTATTCAGGGAAACCCGTTCACCATCCAGTGTAAAACCATTAAGTTCTTTCGGTACTACTGTATAGCCACAACGAACTCCTGTAAACCCTGCGGTCTTGGAATAACTCCGGAATTCGATCGCCACTTTTTTAGCCCCTTTGATCTCATAAATCGAATGAGGTATATCGGGATCCTGGATATAGGCTTCATAAGCAGCATCATACATAATCAGTACATCATTTGCCAACGCATAATTCACCCATTTCTTTAGTTCCTGCCTGGTGAGGGTTGTTCCGGTCGGATTGTTAGGATAACAGAGATAGAGAATATCCACTCTACGACTGGGTAGTTCGGGGATAAAATTGTTGTCTTCTGTACATGGGATGTACACCACATCACTCCACTTCCCGTTCTCTAACATCCCGGTACGTCCGCTCATCACATTCGCATCAATATAAGCCGGATAAACCGGGTCGGTCAGTCCGATGCTGTTATCGTGTCTAAGAATATCACCAATATTACCGGTATCGCTTTTGGCTCCATCTCCAATAAACACTTCGCCCGGTTCGATAAATACTCCCCGGCTGGCATAATCATTTTTTATAATAGCATCGATCAAAAATGAATATCCGTGGTCTGGTCCGTATCCGCGGAAAGTATCTTTACTTCCCATCTCATCTACTGCTTTATGCATTGCTTCTCTCACAGCTGCGGGCAGGGGTTGGGTAGCATCACCGATCCCCATACGGATGATCTTATCTTTCGGATGAGTTACCTTAAAACTATTTACTTTCCGTGCAATGTCGGAAAACAGATAGCTATTGGATAACTTGGTAAAATGTTCATTAATCAGTGCCATACTCAGTTAGTTGTTTTATGTGTTTGCTTGTGTTGTGTTATTTTTATATCCGGATTGTACCTTCAAAAACGATGGTAGCTCCCCCGGTCATAAAAATAGTATCTTTTTCTTTATCCCATTGGATGGTTAATGGTCCTCCGTCCATGATTACTTCGCAAGTGGTTGAGGTACGGCCTGTCAGGGCTGCTGCGACGGCCGAAGCACAAGCTCCGGTACCACAGGCCAATGTAATTCCTGACCCTCTTTCCCAAACCCTCATCCGGAGTGTATCGGTATCTGTAACCTGTACAAATTCTACATTAGTACGATCGGGAAAAAACGGATGATTTTCAAGTTGGGGTCCTACCTTTTCGAGTTCAACAGCAGAAACATCTTCTACAAAGATAACCAGATGTGGATTTCCCATAGAAACAATTGTTCCGGTAAATATATCCGCTTCGACTTCAACTTTTTTATTAATCTCTCCGATAACAGGTGCCCCCATATCTACGGTGACTTCCTCCACTTCTCTACCCTGTGTTTTCAAATGTAATTCCTTAATACCGGATAGAGTCTCCAAAGTAATCACTTTTTTATCAGTTAACCCTTTTTCATATACATATTTTGCAATACACCGGCTTGCGTTTCCACACATCATTGCTTCGGAGCCATCGGCATTGAATATACGCATACTGAAATCAGCCCTACCGGATTTACCGATCAGCACCAGTCCGTCGGAAGTAATTCCCGTATGGGCTTTACTCCATGCCACAGATAGTTTTTCCGGTTCTGCCAATGGATAAAGCATCGTATTGATATAAATATAATCATTACCTGCTCCATGCATTTTCGTAAATTCGATAGTTTGTGTCATTTTTATTTATTATTGTTGATTGCTGTGACCTTTTGTCTAATCACAATGCAAATATATATCTATTTGATATAATTAAAAGCATTTTACAGACCAAATGTTCAATAAAAACAGAGCATAGTTTCAATTTATCTTATTCACACAAACAAACCTGTCAATTTGTAAGGAACACGTGTTTTTTGATATCTAATTGACAGAAACATTATTTATACTCCCTGAATAGTCAAACTATAAATCTTAAAAGAAGATCTTTAGCCGTAATATTCCTATCAGTTTACGGGTAGTTTTAATAAGTAGGATCATTATTCTCCCGGGACATAGTTTAACAAGCAGAAAAAGGCAGCCAATCAAAAAGAAAGAAAGAAATTGTTTTCTTCATGATATTGGGTAGAATTTGTTATTGTTCTTCTATTTTAAATGAGGTATATAGGACCCAGGACACTTATCTGATTTAATATTTTGACTATTTGGCGCTTATAAATGTTCGTGAAATATTTTCAGGGCAGAAAGTTATTGATTTCTTTGATCCGTTGCGCCACTTTTTCCATGAGCCATTTTGGTGTAGAAGTAGCTCCGCAAACTCCTACTGAACGGACAAAGCCGGGAAGTTTTCCATTAATCTCTCCGGCATCAGAAATAAAATAGGTATGGGGGTTTTGCTTTTTACATTCTTCAAACAACATACGTCCATTGGAACTCTTTTCACCGGCAACAAAGTAAATCCAGTCATGCTTAGTTGCAAACTCTTTGATCTGGGGCAAACGGTTGGAAACCTGCCTGCAAACCGTGTCATGGGCCTCAAACATATTTTTATCTTTAATACGTTCTTTGATGGCCGCTGTCAGTTTTTCAAAACCGTCAAGAGGTTTGGTGGTTTGTGAAAAAAGAATGACCGGACGGTTAAAATCAAGTTTTTCTATATCTTCAAGTTTTTCTATTACAATGGCTTTTCCTTCTGTTTGCCCAACCAGGCCATTTACTTCAGCATGGCCTATTTTTCCATAAATAACAATTTGAGTTTGCTCATCCTGCTCTTCATAACAGGCTTTTATTTTTTTCTGCAAACGTAAAACAACAGGACAGGTCGCATCAATAATTTCTATTCCGTTTTGTAAGGCTACTTCATAGGTTTGAGGAGGTTCCCCGTGGGCACGTAACAGCACCTTACAGTTTTTTAATGTAGCAAAACGTGTATGATCAATAGTAGTCAGGCCCGCCTCATTAAGCCGTCTTACTTCGAGGCTATTATGTACAATATCCCCTAAACAGTATAATTTCCGGTTTTGCTCCAGTTCCTGTTCAGCCTTCTGGATAGCAGTTACTACACCAAAACAAAATCCGGAACGTTCGTCTATTTCTACCTGGACCATCAGTCTACGGTTATCCGTTTTTTATACTGGTCCAACAACCAGGCTTTCTGTTCTTCCACACTCATCACCGAATTATCTAATAAGAGAGCATCTCCCGCCTGGCGTAAAGGACTATCTTCACGGGTAGAGTCAATGTGATCTCTTTCCAGTACATTCGCCAATACCTCTTCGTAGGTAACAGGTTCACCTTTTGCAAGCAATTCATCCACCCGCCTGCGGGCTCTTACCTCCGGACTGGCAGTTACAAATATTTTCAATTCAGCATTGGGAAAGACCACTGTTCCGATATCCCGGCCATCCATTACAATGCCTTTCTCTTTGCCCATTTCCTGTTGCTGCTTTACCAGGGCCTTGCGTACATAAGATAATGCGGCAATACGGCTCACCTGAGAAGAAACGTCCATCCTCCGTATTTCTGTTTCTACATTGCGCCCATTCAGATAAGTATCCGGCCGGCCGGTTCCCGGATTATATTTTAGCCGAATCTCAATATCAGGAAGTTGTTCTTTCAGTTTTTCTTCATCCAGACATCCATCGATTAAAAATCCACTTTCTATACAATAAAGAGTAACAGCTCTATACATGGCTCCGGTATCAATATAAGTATATCCGATCTCATTTGCAAGGTCTTTTGCCATAGTACTTTTGCAACTTGA
>JAJQES010000028.1 GCA_021201565.1 Tannerellaceae bacterium | reverse complement strand
TTTATGTTCTTTACAATGTAGGAATTTTCTCCAGCTTCCCGTATCACCCTGTGTTATACTTTTTCCTTTGTTTTGTCTTCAGAAACAGGGAAGCTGCCTTGTTGGCTTTGCCGGAATTTGTTGAGGCAAAAATAGAGAATGATCAATGCAATAACAGCCCATATACCATATAACCAAAGCTGGTCCACGGGAATCTCTCCATTTATAAATTCATTGTTTTTCCATTCTTCGCGTGCCATGGCGATCACTCCAAATGCGTTGTTTAAAAAATGGGCAAACACCGGAACCCATATATTGTTTGTCCAATATAACAGATAGCCGAAAAATGCTCCCAATAACATGCGGGGAATGAATCCATAGAATTGTAAGTGGATCGCGCTGAATAGAAACGCAACGCTCCAGATAATGATGTGATGATTGGTAGTCCATTTCCCGAAAACACGTTGTAAAGTTCCACGGAACAGGAACTCTTCCGTTACTCCCGCTGCGACGGCAACTACCAGTAAGTTCATCAGTAACGTACCTATTCCGCTTCCTGCCAGCAGAAGTTCAGTCAATCTTTCTGCCTCAGCTTCTTTGGTTTGCATCCATCTTTCGATTCCTTCCATAAAAGACGGTAAAATTATCTCTTTGTTGAGGAGAGCTGTCAGGTTAATAGTGGGGGACAGCAGAAACATAAAAAGAAAAACCCATAAAAAGACACTGGGCTGTGGAAGGGGTCGAAGAAATAAATATTGTTTAGGATGATGACTGAACAGCCAGGCTCCCATCAGTGCCGGAAACAGAAATGAACCCAGCACAGAGAATAATTGAATAAAGCGGAGGGTTCCCGCATTTTCCAGAATATCCATCGTGAATCCATGCCTTATTAATACAATCACAGAGGTAAACAGCGTGGATATGGCAAGGCCCGCAAGAATCATTATTAATAAAATAAGTACCTGGGATACACCATTTTTGTCTGCAAATAGTCCTTTGGAGGTCATACTTTGTATTTTAACTATATTTAATTCAACACCAAATATATAAAGAAGTTTACGGATTAGAAGGAATTATGTGGCAATATTTATAACTCAAGTATTTGCGAGATTGAAAGATTAAGTCTAATTTTGCACCCTAAAATTCAATACTACATATAATTAATTAAATAAATCATCCAGAATGAACATTTCACTTACAAACAATGACGCTGTTAGTGGTATTCTGAAAATGGAAATTGTAAAAGCTGACTATGCCGGCCAGGTAGAGAAGAGCTTACGTAGTTTCCGCCAGAAAGCAAATATACCAGGATTCCGTAAAGGGATGGTACCCATGGGAATGATAAAAAAGATGTACGGAAAACATGTAACGGCCGAAGAGGTTAATAAAGTGGTTTCTGAAAATCTATATAAATATATTCGTGAGAATCAGCTGAATATACTGGGCGAGCCGCTTCCGAATGAGACAGAACAAAAAGAAATTGATTTTGACACAGATGAAAACTTCGATTTCTACTTTGATATTGCCCTGGCTCCTGAGATAAATGTCACTTTAAATAAAAAAGATAAACTGTCTTATTACCAGGTTCTTGTTGATGATGACATGTTGGAAAAACAGATCAATTCCTATAAAGCCAACTATGGATCGTATGACACGGTAGAAGATGTGGAAGAAAAGGATCTGGTAAAAGGAACCTTGGCGGAACTTGATGAGAATGGCCAGGTAAAGGAAGGAGGTATCGTGGTGGAAGACGCGGTACTGATGCCGATGTACATGAAAGATGAGGAAGAAAGAACTAAATTCCTGGGTGCAAAAGTTAATTCGGTAATTGTATTTAACCCGAACAAAGCTTATGAAGGATCAGAAGCTGAACTTGCTTCTTTCCTGAAAGTGGAGAAAGACCAGGTGGCGGGTATTACGGGTGACTTTAGCTTTGAAATTAAGGAAAGTACCCGTCATAAAGAAGCGGAGTTGAACCAGGAGCTGTTTGATAAAGTCTTTGAAGAAGGAACAGTAACTTCTGAAGAAGAGTTTAAAAATAAGATTAAAGAACAACTGGCTGAACAATTTGAACCTCAAAGTAATTATAAATTTCTGACGGATGCCCGCCAGTTATTAGTGAAGAAAGCCGGGGATTTGCAATTTGCGGATGCGTTCCTGAAAAGATGGTTACTTCTCTCTGACGAGAAGAAAACTCCGGAGCAGGTAGAAGAAGAGTATCCGAAAATTATTGAGGACCTGACTTATCATTTGATTAAAGAATCGATTGTTAAGAAAAATGAGTTTAAAGTGGAAGATGCTGATATTGAAGAATTTGCCAAAAAAGTGGCGAAGTCACAATTTGCCCAGTATGGTATGATGTCTGTACCGGCTGATGTACTTGACAACTACGCAAAAGATATGCTTAAAAATAAAGAAACTCTTCAGAATATTATTGACCGTGTGGTTGAAGAAAAACTGGCTTCCTGGTTAAAAGAACAGGTGAAACTGGACGTTAAGGAAGTAACAACAGAAGAGTTTAATAAGCTTTTTGAATAAAATAACAGCTATATAGGCTGCGTAAGTGCCTGAATGCCAGGAAAGGGGATTTCTCTCTAAATTTTAACTTAGTGGATAACAAATAAGTTGTTTCTTTAAGAAATTTATTTATAACTTTGTTATTCTGTTGAGGAAAAGAGGGAAGTCCCTTTTTGTATCCTGACAGTTTAACATAAATAATTTAGAAAACTGATTATGGAAGAGTTTAAGAAATATGCAACGAAGCATCTGCGCATGAATGGAAATGCGTTGGATAGCTACATGAATATAACAAGTAGTTATATTTCGCCAACAATTATTGAGGAACGCCAGCTGAATGTAGCCCAAATGGATGTATTCTCGCGTTTGATGATGGACCGGATTATTTTCCTGGGAACACAGGTGGACGATTACACTGCGAATGTCATACAGGCTCAATTGTTATTCCTGGATTCCAGTGACCCGGGGAAAGATATCTCTATTTATATTAACTCACCGGGTGGTTCCGTGTATGCCGGTTACGGTATTTACGATACGATGCAGTTCATTGGTTGTGATGTCTCGACCATCTGTACAGGAATCGCTGCTTCTATGGCATCCGTATTGCTGGTTGCCGGGACAAAAGGCAAGCGTTTCGCACTGAAGCATTCACGTGTGATGATCCACCAGCCGCTGGGAGGTGTGCAGGGACAGGCGTCTGATATTGAGATTGCTGCCCGTGAGATATTAAAAGTGAAGAAAGAGCTGTATACGATCATCTCTAACCATTCCGGAAAACCATTTGACATTGTTGAAAAAGACGGTGACAGGGATTACTGGATGACTTCGGAAGAAGCCAAAGAGTACGGAATGGTTGATGATATATTAACCCGTAAATAACCGCACGAGGACCCTATGGCCAAAACAGGTGAAACATGTACATTTTGTGGGCGCAATAGCCGGAGTGTCAATATGCTTATTAATGGCATCTCCGGTGCTATTTGCGACGAATGTGCACAACAGGCTTACGAAATTGTGAAAGAGCAAATGCCGGCTTCCAAAACTTCCTTTGGACTCGAACAACAGGAACTCCCGAAACCGGAAGATATAAAAAAGTTTCTTGACCAGTATGTGATCGGACAGGATGATGCAAAGCGTTATCTGGCTGTGTCGGTTTACAATCACTACAAGCGGCTTTTGCAAAAGATTTCTGCAGATGATGTGGAGATTGAAAAATCCAATATTATCATGGTGGGAGCTACTGGTACCGGCAAGACTTTACTGGCCCGGACGATTGCCAAACTGCTGCATGTCCCTTTCTCTATTGTGGATGCCACTGTGCTTACAGAGGCCGGCTATGTCGGAGAAGATATTGAAAGTATTCTGACTCGTTTGTTGCAGGCTGCGGATTATGATGTAGAAGCAGCACAGCGTGGTATCGTGTTTATTGATGAGATCGATAAAATAGCCAGGAAAAGTGATAACCCTTCCATTACCCGGGATGTAAGCGGGGAAGGAGTTCAACAGGGATTATTGAAATTGCTGGAAGGCTCTATTGTAAATGTTCCTCCGCAGGGAGGACGTAAACACCCGGAACAGAAGATGATCGCAGTAGATACCAAAAATATACTGTTTATATGTGGTGGTGCTTTTGACGGGATAGAGAAAAAGATTGCCCAGCGTTTAAATACCCGGGTGGTCAGTTATGC
>JAJQES010000244.1 GCA_021201565.1 Tannerellaceae bacterium | reverse complement strand
CGTGTAGGTTATCCTCCATTGGTAACACCTTTCAGCCAGTATGTGAAAAACCTGGCCCTGATGAATGTGATGCAGATGGAAAAAGGGAAACCGCGCTGGGGGATGATCGCTGATGATATCTGGGACATGATTCTGGGTAAAGCAGGGCGTCTGCCTGGTCCGCTGGCACCTGAAATCATTGAAAAAGCGAAAGCCGAAGGACGTGAATTCTTCGAGGGTGATCCGCAGAAAAACTATCCGGATGCATTGGATAAGTATCGTAAGCTGATGAATGAGAAACAATGGGAAACCGGTGAGGATGATGAAGAACTGTTCGAGTATGCCATGCACCCGGCCCAATATGAAGCTTATCGTTCGGGAAAAGCTAAAGTAGAATTCAAAGCCGATGTGGCACAACGTAAAGCCGCTCAGAATAAAACGGCTCAACCGGCGGCTGCTCCTGCTACCCAACCGGCAACGGGATTACCTGCTACTCCACAGGTATTGACTGTAGATGTCAACGGCCAGGCTTACCGTGTAACGGTTGCTTTTGGTGAAACAGCTGCCACTCCTGCTGCTTCTACAGCTGCGCCGGCACCGGTGCCTGTTTCTACCGCATCGGCCCCTGCCGGATCCGGACAGGAAGTACTTTCTCCGCTGGAAGGTAAATTCTTCCTGGTGAAAGCTGCCGGTGAAACTCCGCTGAAAGTAGGGGATACGGTAAAAGTAGGAGATGTACTTTGTTATGTAGAAGCCATGAAAACCTACAATGCTGTACGTTCTGAATTCAATGGAACTATCACTTCTATTGCTTTGAATCCGGGA
The DNA here is from genome assembly GCA_021201565.1 of Tannerellaceae bacterium. Classification (GTDB taxonomy): domain Bacteria; phylum Bacteroidota; class Bacteroidia; order Bacteroidales; family Tannerellaceae; genus UBA4116. Next base: position 3,390 of record JAJQES010000244.1, on the reverse strand, counting down.
GATGCTGTAGCTGAAGATGATGTATTAATGACTATACAGTAATGAAAGAAATATTTGAAAGACTATATGATATGACTGCGTTCAGCAATATTATTGCTGAACCGCAGTTCCTCATCATGTATGTTCTGGCTTTTATTTTACTCTATCTGGGTATTAAAAAGCAATACGAACCCTTACTACTTGTGCCCATTGCCTTTGGAGTGTTACTGGCTAACTTTCCGGGTGGTGAGATGGGCGTAATCCAGGCGGATGAACATGGAATGGTGATGGTCAACGGTGTGGCAAAAAGTATATGGGATATGCCTTTACATGACATTGCGCATGAATTGGGTATTATGAACTTCCTGTACTATATGCTGATTAAAACTGGTTTTCTGCCTCCTATTATCTTTATGGGAGTAGGAGCTCTGACTGACTTCGGTCCGATGTTACGTAACCTGCGTCTTTCTATTTTTGGGGCAGCCGCCCAGTTAGGTATTTTTACCGTATTATTAGTAGCTATTCTGTTGGGTTTTACTCCACAGGAAGCTGCTTCTTTAGGGATTATCGGTGGTGCGGACGGACCGACGGCCATCTTTACAACTATTAAGCTGGCTCCTCATTTGTTAGGCCCGATTGCGATCGCTGCTTATTCTTATATGGCATTAGTGCCGGTAATTATCCCACTGGTGGTAAAACTATGGTGTTCTAAAGCGGAATTGAAGATCAATATGAAGGAGCAGGAGAAGAAATTCCCTTCGACTACTGAGATTAAGAATATGCAGACATTGAAGATCATTTTCCCGATCGTGGTAACAACTGTCGTGGCCCTTTTTGTACCCAGTGCAGTTCCTTTGATTGGTATGTTGATGTTTGGTAATCTGGTGAAGGAGATCGGAACCAATACATTCCGTCTCTTTGATGCGGCCTCAAACAGCATTATGAATGCCGCTACTATCTTTTTAGGCCTTTGCGTGGGGGCTACTATGACAGTGGAAGCGTTCCTGAACTGGCAGACGATTGGGATTGTAATCGGTGGATTCCTTGCTTTCGCCCTGTCTATTTCCGGAGGTATTTTCTTTGTGAAACTGTTTAACCTGTTTACGAAGAAGAAGATCAATCCGCTGATTGGTGCGACCGGACTTAGCGCGGTGCCTATGGCTTCACGTGTAGCTAATGAGATTGGATTGCAATATGATCCTAAAAATCACCTTTTACAATATTGCATGGCAAGTAATATATCGGGTGTGATCGGTTCGGCCGTTGCGGCAGGGGTATTAATTTCGTTTTTGGGGTTACCTTAAAACCCAGAAGGGAGAGATAATATAATAAAAGGGAAGCTTTTTTGAAGCCTCCCTTTTTCTTTTTATTATGATGTAGGTGTTTACCTGTTATGTTTTATCAGATTCATAAATTCTTCACGGGTTTTCGCCTGTTGGAAGAAACCGGTAAAGTCGGACGTTGTAGTCAGGGAATTTTGTTTTTCCACTCCCCTCATTTGCATGCACATGTGTTGCGCTTCTACAACGACCATTACGCCTAACGGGTTCAGGGTTTTCTGAATACAATCTTTAATTTGTAGGGTCAGCCGTTCCTGTATCTGCAGGCGGCGCGCAAAAATATCCACGATACGGGGTATTTTACTTAATCCGGTAATATACTTGTTCGGGATATAGGCGACATGTACTTTTCCAAAGAACGGCAATATATGGTGTTCGCAAAGGGAAAAGAAATCAATATCCTTTACAATCACCATCTGTTTGTAGTCCTCTTCCAGGAACATGGCAGAAGCCAGCACTGCACAAGGATCTTCCTGATATCCTTTGGTCAGGAACTGCATGGCTTTTGCTGCCCGTTCAGGCGTTTTGATTAATCCTTCACGATCCGGATCTTCACCCAGTAACTCAATTATTTTTTTATAATGAGTTACCATTTCGTTCCGGGCCTTCAGGGTTTCTTCACTAATTTCCTTCATTATTTGTTTTGATATATTAATAATCCCATTGGTTATGTTGGACTGGGATTTTCACCTCTTCTTTCACGATGTACATCTCCTTTCCATATTTAGGAAATGCATCGGATAATTGCCGTAACAGGTAATAAGCCTGTTCGTGAGACCCAAAATCGCCTACCCGTAAGCGCCAGAAAGGAGCATTATAGGTTACATAGGTATGTACCTCCGGGAAGTGTTCTTTGACTTCATTTTCTTTCCGGAAGGCTTCATCTTTTGAACTTCTCTGGTTATTACCGGAGAATACCTGTACTCTGTAACCCTGAGTCTTAATATAGGTCACATTCTCTGCTCTTTCAATGTTGGAACCGGAACGGGTACCTACCATGTGTTCAATAGCGGGAGACTGGTTGACTACCACATCTCCTTTACCCGCACCTGTTTCCGCCAGTGCGTCAAAAATAGTAGACCGCTCTAAATTAAGACTCTGTGCTGAAAGAGAACCTATTCCTCCCAGCATCATCAACATTAAAATGATATAAAAACATCTTTTCATACTCTTCTTAACTTAATTTAGTAGCACATATTTATTAGTAGCCGGAAGTCAGAAGTTAAGAAGTAAAGAATACTACAATTTCCTTACTTCTTAATTTCTTGACTCCTAACTTCTTATTCAATATTAAAATGCTTCAACAATAGGCATAAAGTTTTCTACGGAGAGAGAGGCTCCACCGATCAGACCTCCGTCTACATCAGGCTTTGAAACCAACTCTTTTGCATTTCCCGCATTCATACTTCCGCCGTACAGGATAGAACAGTTGTCTGCAATTGTTTGTTCATATTTTGAAGCGATCGTTTTGCGAATATGAGCATGAATTTCCTGTGCCTGGTCAGCAGTGGCGGTTTTACCGGTTCCGATGGCCCAGACAGGTTCGTAAGCGATCACGATTTTACCGAAATCTTCGGCAGACAGGTCAAACAAAGAACCTTTGATCTGTTCATCTACTACATCAAAGTGTTTGCCAGCTTCTCTCTCTTCCAGTACTTCACCGATACAGAAAATAGGGGTCAGGCCGTTCGCCAGTGCCAGGTTTACTTTTGTTTTCAGGATCTCAGCGGTTTCACCGTAATACTGGCGTCTTTCAGAGTGTCCCAGAATCACGTATTTAGCTCCTGTAGAAGCTACCATAGCGGCTGACACTTCACCTGTATAAGCTCCTTTCTCATGGTCTGCACAGTTCTGGGCAGCAACACCGATTTTGTTGGTGTCAATTGCATCAGCTACACATGCCAGATGAGTGAAAGGAGTACCTACGATAACATCACATTTAGGGGTTTTGTCTTTTAACGCTTCATTCAATCCTTTTGCCAGTGCCAGGCCTTCCTGGAGAGTAGTATTCATTTTCCAGTTACCTGCTACAATTTTCTTTCTCATAATTCTTAAATAAATTAAATATTAT
>JAJQES010000126.1 GCA_021201565.1 Tannerellaceae bacterium | reverse complement strand
TCGAATTGGATAACCGTCTTATTCAGAAACTGAAGATCAAAAGGTCTTCCCACTTAAAAGAATAGGTCTATGGGTTTACTCCTGAAACAGACAGAACCGTCCTGCTGGGGTGTCTGGAAAATGGAAGAGAGTGTGGAAGAGCTTCTGGGCTGTTTTTCAGATCCGGCCGTATATCTCCCTCTTCTGGAAGAAAAGAAGACCGGTATTCGTAAAAAGGAATGGCTGGCTGTCCGGGTACTTTTAAAAGAATTGCTGGGTACGGAACAAACTATCGCCTATCATCCCAATGGAGCCCCTTATCTGCCGGATTCTTTCTGGCATATCTCCATATCCCATACGAAGGAATATGTAGCGGTTATACTGGACCCGGTTTATCCGGTAGGGATAGATATCGAATACATCAGTGAACGGATTTTTAAAGTAAGAGACCGCTTTATGAGTCCGGAGGAGATGGCTGCTATTGACCCGGCCAATGAGATCCCTCATTTATTACTCTATTGGTGTGCCAAAGAGAGCCTCTTCAAAGTGATGGGAGAGGAGAATGTGGATTTTTGTGAAATGCTTCATATAGACCCTTTTTCCTATCAGCCGGCCGGACAGTTCTCCGCAACCGAAACCCGGACCCCGGCTCAGAAAAGATACCGGATCCACTATCTCGTAACCAGTCAGTTTGTGTTAACCTATACCATAGGCCATACCGGTCAGTAAACGAATCGTTTTGGCCGCTTTTTCCAATACTCTTTTTGCGCTTCTCCCATACTATTCTTATCCGGAAAACGGCTGTTTACAGGTCAAAATACTACTGGACATCTGCAAAAAAAGTATTGGATCTGCTATGTTTTATTCTGGTGGACGTCTGACAGGTATTGGTTTTCAAAAACTTTTTCTGAAAGCGCTCTGTTCTGATAGTCTGTAAACACAATAAAAATTAGTATGAAATTTTTCATTGATACGGCTAACCTGGATCAGATCCGGGAAGCCAATGACCTGGGTATATTGGATGGGGTAACTACCAATCCCTCTTTAATGGCCAAAGAAGGAATAAAAGGGACAGAAAACCAGCATGCACATTATATAAAAATATGTGAGATTGTAAGAGGGGATGTCAGTGCCGAAGTAATCTCTACCGACTATGCCGGGATGATGAAAGAGGCTACAGAACTGACAGCCCTGCATCCCAATATTGTAGTGAAATTACCCTGTACCGAAGATGGAATCAAAGGTGTACGAACACTGGCGGATAAAGGAGTAAAAACCAATTGTACCTTGATCTTTTCGCTGGGACAGGCCCATCTGGCAGCCAAAGCAGGGGCTACGTATGTCTCTCCTTTCATAGGGCGTCTGGATGATATTTCCAGTGATGGTGTCGGATTAGTAAAAAAAATTGTAGAGGTATTTAACTATTATGGCTTTGAAACAGAGGTACTGGCTGCCTCTATTCGTAGCACACAACACATTATCCAGTGTATGGAAGCAGGGGCGGATGTGGCCACCTGTCCGCTGGCAGCCATCAAAGGTTTACTGAAACATCCCCTGACGGATGCCGGATTAGCCATCTTTCTGGCAGATTACAGGAAAGTAAATAACGAATCATGAGGGCCGGGCATTGCGGTGCCCTGAAATAGAAGACTTATTATTGGTTATTCACTATTCGTTATTCTTTTTTTATGATGTATATTTGCCGGATAGATATATGCCTTACGAATACCATGGAAGATGAGAAAAGCACTAACTTTCTATCTGGTACTTATTTGCATTGTTATCAGTTTGACGGCAAATGAAAATACATTTTATTTTTCTTCGCTGGACATGAAAGACGGTCTGTCGCAGCTTTCTGTGATGAATATTTTCCAGGATTCCGAAGGGTTTATGTGGTTTGGTACCCGTAACGGACTGAATAAATATGATGGGACCGGCTTTATTGTTTACAAACATACCCATACGGATCCTTTTAGCCTCTGTCATAACCATATTTCTGCATTGGGAGAAGATAAATCGGGAAATCTGTGGATTGGTACTATCGGGGGACTCAACCGGATGGACCGGGCGACATCCCGTATTATTTCTTATAATAATCAGGATCTGTATCCGGAAAATCCACTTTCAGGCCAGTGGATTTTTGATCTGTTTTCAGATAACGAGGATAACCTGTGGATTGCGACGGCAACCGGGCTTTTCAGATATGACCCGGAAAAAGATCAGTTTCATCCACTGGAAAACCATCCGTTGCAGGGAGTGTCTGTAACAAAGGTCAAACAAATCCGGAGCGGGGAATTTTTTCTTGGAACGAGTACAAATGGTTTATATGTTTGTGACCGTAATTTTACTGTTCTGGCCCATTATCATAAAGATAGTCCGGAAACCCCTTTAATAGCTAATAATGTTTACAATCTTTATGAAGACTCAAGAGGATTTGTATGGGTGGGTACCCGTCATAACGGATTGAATAAAATAGACCTCTCTACCGGACAGGTGAAGACTTTTACAAAAGCTAAGGGAACCCTGGGGAATGACAATGTGCGTTGTATCTGTGAATATGATAATAAGCTGATCGTTGGAACTTTTGATGGGTTAAGTATTTTACATCCCGAAACGGATAGTCTGGAAATCTATACCCGGTTTGCTCCCGAAAAGGGAGGATTGAGCAATTTTTCGATCTATTCTATGTATGTAGATCCGGCTAATACCTTATGGATCGGATCTTATTCGGGAGGAATCAATTTTACCAATCCGGTAAACAGCCGTTTTTTATTTCATGACCTGCATACCCAAATACCCGGTTTCCAGGGAATTTTAGGTCCCGTCCGGCAACAGGCTGACGGAACCATCTGGCTGGCAAGTGAAGGAAGCGGATTGATTGAATGGGATAGGAGCAAAGGGCTTTTTACCCAACATCTGCTGGAACCGTTCTCTATCCACCGGCATGAACGGAGTTTTGTTAAATCGTTATTGATAGAGGGAGATATCATCTGGTGTGGAACACAGAAAGGAACCCTTTACCAGTTCGATACCCGGACAAAAACATTCCGGTTGATACATGATTTTCAACAGGAAATAGGGATTTATACCATCGTACGTAGTGCGGATAATATTTTGTGGGTGGGAACCACCGCATCTTTATATGCTTTTCATCCGGATGGAACCATACAGGATCGTTTTTTATTACGGGATTCCTCTTATATTACCTTTCCCAGTATCCGTTGTTTCCGGGAGATCAGCCGGAATGTCTTTCTGATAGGTACTCATCATGGCGGATTATACCGTTATAATGCTCAGTGGGGATCAGTGGAACACTTCCATTCCCGCCAGACCGGTTCCAATTTCCTGTTTGCCGATTATGTGACGGATATCTGGGTGGATGAAATGGGTAAATGCTGGATCGGAACTTTCGGAGGTGGACTCTGCCAGTATGACGACGAGAGAGGGATTCGTCGTATCTATACCACAGAGGATGGGCTCCCGGATGACAATATTTATTCTATTGTTGCTGATAAAAACAGAAAACTCTGGTTAAGTACCGGGAACGGGCTTTCCTGTTTTGATCCGGCTACCGGAATTTTTACCAATTATAGTAGCTGGGAAGAGATAGAGGTGGCGGAATTCAGCCTCAAAGGGGGCTCCCGCTTACCGGACCGGGATCAACTCCTGTTTACGGGTAGTAACGGTTTTGTTCTTTTTGAACCGGATAAGCTGGCGGATAATACCTTTCTTCCTCCGGTAGCCATTACCTCGTTTTCGGTAAATAACCGCCCCGTAGTGCCGGGCGACGGTTCCGGTGTGCTGTATATGACCCATCCGGATCAACCGGGATATATTGTAAAGTATAACCAAAACAATTTTTCTATCCGCTATGCAGCCCTCAATTATCTCTACCCACACCAGAACCGTTACAGGTATAAACTGGATGGATATGACATGGAATGGAACGACGTAGGAACCCGGAATGAAGCATTCTATACCAATCTCACTCCCGGAGAATATACCTTCCGGGTCAAAGGATCCAACAACGATGGGGTATGGAGTGATACGGAAACCACGTTACAAATCCGTATTTTATTCCCCTGGTGGCAACGATGGTATGCCATAGCAGGCTATATCATTCTGGTCATTCTTATTACTTATAGTGTTTTTTCTTATTTCCATACACGGCGGAAGTTGGAGAAAGACCTGCAGGCAAAGAGACAGGAACAGGAAAGGCAG
>JAJQES010000251.1 GCA_021201565.1 Tannerellaceae bacterium | reverse complement strand
GGAATTGGTTTTCCGATAAGTGTTCCTGTATATCAATATCTATTTGTCAATGTTGCCTCTCCCAACCGGCGGGGTACTGCGACCTCTACCTATCTGACGTCTTTTGATATAGGAGTCGGTACCGGAACTCTTTTAGCCGGATATATAGCATCCCACTTTAATTTATCCACAGCTTTCTTTGTCGGAAGTGTCTGTTGCCTGCTATCTTTGGGTGTATATGTTCTATACTCAAAACCCTTTTACGAAAAACACAAAAAATCATTTTGATACATCTAAACCAGAGAAGCATTACAAATAGATTGCAAATCTATCTCAAAAACATCAAAAGAAACACTATTAACATTTATTAAACATGTCAAACAATCATGTTTTAAAACATATCTCTATATTTGTGTACGATTTAAAGAAAAAGATTGTTTAGGAAATGCAATAGCATTTAGTTTAGGTTATTTTAGGTTTATTATTTAAAGGTTTAGTTATTATGAAAAGTTTAGGTTTGACAATTATCGCCCTATTATTGTGTTCAACTATGAGTTTTGCACAGGGCAAACAGGAAAGATTTACCAAAGTGCCTTTTGCTGCCAGTACAGAAAAACTGAGCAAATATCTGGAGTTATCTCCGGCACAGGTAAGGGAAGTAGCAGATATTAACAACTTCTTTATCGAACAACAAAAAGAAGGTCTGCGTACAAGTACCAAGAACCAATACAAACGGATGCAATATGCCGTATGTAGTAATCTGAAGCTAATGAAGGAGACATTAACTCCTGATCAGTACCGTAAATATATCGTTCTGCTAAATGTTACAAACAACAACAACGATAAAAAAGTATTTATTGACACTTTACCGGATTCATATCTGGCAAATAATTAAAGATAAAACAATCTGTTTAAATCGATATGGAAAGAGATTGCATACTATATGCAATCTCTTCTTTTTTATATTTATCTTTGCTACCGATTTCCTTCAATCGCTAAAACATTATGACAAACAAACAACAAAAAACAAGAGGGAACTTTTCAGTAAAGCAGAATGTTTCCGACTATTCTTTAATCGTATTAGGTGCTTTTCTACAAGCGCTTAGTTATGTAGTATTCCTGGCTCCTTATAAAATTGTTCCAGGTGGTGTATATGGTATTTCGATTGTACTGCATTATGTTACCAAAGGAGTGTTTAGTTTCTTTCCGGAAGGTCTTCCTATGGGGGCGACAGCATTATGCTTCAATATACCTCTTTTGTTTCTGGCGATGAAAAAACTGGGACTATCGTCAGGTCCTAAAACGATTGTAACTTTCTTACTGATTTCTATTTTTACAGATACCCTCTCCTATTTTCTTGGAGATTTACCATTGGTGGAAAATGATCGTTTTATAGCCTGCTTCTATGGAGGAGCCATTTTGGGATTAGGAGTTACATGTATTTTCCGGGCACAAAGTACAAGCGCAGGAACAGATGTTTTAGCCAGGGTAATCGCTAACAATTCTAATATGAAAGTCAGTAATACGATCATACTACTGGATTCTGCTATCGTAATGTTAGGTTTAGTAGTATTTCAGGATTGGGCAGTGCCTCTCTATTCCTGGTTTACCATTTTTGTATATGGCAAAGTCGTTGAAATGTTCCAGGTTGAAAATCCGAACCGCGCTGTATTTATAGTATCCCGGAAGACAGAAGAGATAAAAAGCCTGATTGTAGATAAAATGGGAATGCGCGGAACTTTCCTTCACGGACGCGGTATGTACGAAGGAAAAGAAAAAGAAATCATTTTTACAATCGCTGAACGGAAAGACCTTCCCCGGTTAAAAGACGAAGTTAAAGAAATTGATCCGAAAGCATTCGTTTCCACAATGCATGCCAGTAAAGACTCGCCACCTCCGGGGATATAAGTCACCCAACTGAAAAGATCATAGAATAGTATAAAATAAATGCTAATCTTTTAATTCTTAGCTTGCATCATATCACAACTTACGCTAATTTTGTGGCATTTTATATTTGATTGAAGATATTTATTTACTAAATAATACAGAATGCCCAATATTTCACAACGAGGAGTCAGCATGCCGGCTTCTCCTATCAGGAAACTCGTTCCGCTTGCCAATCAGGCAAAAGCAAAAGGCCGTAAAGTATATCATTTAAATATAGGCCAGCCTGATCTGCCGACTCCTCAGGTAGCCCTGGATGCCCTTAAAAACGTAGACCGCACTGTACTGGAATATTCACCGAGTGAAGGAATACGTAGTTTCCGGGAAAAACTCGTTACATATTATCACAAATTTAATATAATGGTAGAGGTGGATGATATCATCATTACTACCGGAGGATCAGAAGCTGTCTTTTTTTCATTTATGGCTTGTCTGGATCCGGGTGATGAAATTATTGTCCCTGAACCAGCGTATGCAAATTATATGGCATTCGCAATATCCAGCGGTGCTGTCATTAAAACAGTTCCTTCTTCTATTGAAGAAGGTTTCGCCCTCCCTTCAGTTGAACGGTTTGAAGAATTGATTACTCCAAGAACCAAAGCAATTTTGATATGTAATCCAAATAATCCAACCGGTTATCTTTATACACAGAAAGAGATGGATCAGATCCGTGATATTGTAAAAAAATATGATCTGTTCCTTTTCTCAGATGAGGTTTACCGGGAGTTCTGTTATACCGGTGCTCCGTATATTTCTGCATTCCATCTGAAAGGAATTGAAAATAATGTGGTCTTGGTGGATTCTGTATCTAAACGTTACAGTGAATGTGGTATCCGCATAGGTGCAATCATCACCAAAAACAAGATGGTGAAAGAAAATGTTATGAAATGGTGCCAGGCCCGGTTAAGTCCACCTTTAATCGGACAACTTGTAGCAGAAGCATCATTAGACGCACCAGAAGAGTATATGTTGGAAGTATATAACGAATATGTAGAAAGAAGAAAATTTCTGATTGACGGTATAAACCGTATACCAGGTTGTTACTCTCCTATTCCAATGGGAGCGTTCTACACTGTGGCCAAGCTCCCGGTAGATGATTCTGATAAATTTTGTGCCTGGTGCCTGAGTGATTTTGAGTATGAAGGACAAACCATCATGATGGCTCCTGCCTCCGGATTCTATACGAATCCGGAATTGGGTAGAAATGAAGTACGTATTGCATACGTATTAAAAAAGGAAGAGCTGGCAAAAGCATTAGTTGTCCTTGCTAAAGCCCTTGAAGCATATCCCGGACGAGTCTTATAAGAATATATGAATCTGGAATTATTCATAGCAAAACGAATTCATTTCAATAAAGAGGGAGACCAGCAGGTTACCCCTCCTGCTGTGAAATTAGCCATTATTGGCATTGCTTTAGGATTGGCTGTAATGATCCTTTCTGTAGCTATTATCGTGGGATTCAAAAAAGAAGTACGAAATAAAGTCATTGGTTTTGGTTCACACATACGTATTACAAATTTCGATAGTAACAACTCTTTTGAAAACATTCCATTAGTTATTACAGATTCTTTATTGGAAGAATTAAGAGAGTATCCGGGAATTCAACATGCAGAACGTTTCGCAACGAAACCGGGTATTCTGAAAACAGATTCAGAAACAGAAGGGATTGTCCTGAAAGGAGTAGATGAAGATTATGACTGGACTTTTTTTCGCACCAACCTTATTGCGGGCGATGTGATAACTATTGATCCGGAAAAAAATTCGACCGAAGTTATTATTTCAAAATATCTGGCAGATCGCATCCAACTTAAATTAGGAGATTCTTTCCTGGCCTACTTCATTCAGGAAGATGTCAGAGCCCGTAAATTTTCTGTTATAGGTATTTATGAGACCGGATTTCTCGACTACGATAAATTATTTGTAATCGCTGACATTAAACAGGTACGTCGTTTAAATGGCTGGGATAAAGATGAAGCAAGCGGTTTGGAAATACTGGTCGATAATTACAGGCAATTAGACACACTGACAGAAGAATTGTTCTATTATATGTCAGAAAAGACAGACGATAAAGGAAACAGTTTCTTTGTTGAATCCATAAAGGACTTAAATCCAATGATCTTTAACTGGTTATCTGTATTGGATATCAATGTGATAGTTATTCTCATTCTTATTATGGCCGTTGCCGGATTCACAATGATCTCAGGATTACTGATCATAATTCTGGAACGTGTAAATATGATCGGTATTCTGAAAGCTATGGGCGAAAATAATCTGAATATCCGGAAAATATTTATA
>JAJQES010000382.1 GCA_021201565.1 Tannerellaceae bacterium | reverse complement strand
CTACGAATACTTCGCCAGCTTAGAACGACAAGGGCCTGGTAGCCCTCAGGCAACCATCAAAGCTTTAAGTTTTATAGATAACCTAACCAGCCAGTCACAAATTGCCGACCTCGGTTGTGGAACAGGTGGACAGACAATGGTTTTAGGTCAACATGCACCCGGACACATTACCGGACTGGAACTCTCCTATGATTTTGTTGATATATTTAACCGCAATGCGGCACAACTTGGCTTGCAGGACAAAGTAAAAGGTATCACTGGCTCAATGGATGACCTTCCTTTTGAAAAAGAATCGTTAGACCTCATCTGGTCGGAAGGGGCCATCTATAACATAGGCTTTGAACGTGGGCTGACCGAATGGCGGGAATACCTGAAAAAAGACGGGTTTGTAGCTGTAACGGAAGCCACCTGGTTTACAAACGAACGCCCGGCAGAGATCGATGAATTCTGGATGTTCCATTATCCGCTCATTGACACAGTTGCAGGTAATGTAGCTAAGATGCAGAAGACCGGATTTGTTCCCGTTGCAACCTTTATACTGCCTGAAAACTGCTGGACCGAATATTATTTCGCCCCCGCGGTAATCGCCCAGGAGAAGATCCTCGCTAAATATCCCGGCAATGAAGGCGTAGAAGAATTTATAGAAGCCCAACGCCACGAAGCAGCGTTATACAGCAAATATAAAGAATACTATGGCTACGTATTTTATATCGGAAAAAAGAGATAAAGATTAAGTATAAAAAGTAAGATTCTTCCGGCAGTACATTCCCTGCCGGAAGATCCATATAATACACCTTAAAAAAGTTGTTGACACACAGTTGTCAGGCAGGAACCCTATCTTTGTCCAATCATTCTTATAAAACTAAAATATGTGGAAAACAGAAGTAAGCCGGAAAACCACGGCTACTCCCCAGGAGATATTGACAATATGGACAGACGTAGCACACTGGAACCGCAGGGATGCAGATATTGCAACCTCAAGTCTGCCGGGAACCTTCGAGACAGGAATAACAGGGGTAATCAAACCCAAAAACGGATCCCGGACGAAATTCAGCATTGTGGAATGCACCGCAAACAAAAGCTTTACCAACCGGACAGTTTTACCATTGTGCAAAGTCGATTTTATACATGAAATAAACACAGTCAATAATGAAACTATCATTACACACGGAATAGAGATAACAGGATTATTAACCCCTCTTTTTGTCTCTTTAATTGGGCGTCCGCAAGAAAAGAATCTGTATCTTGCCGTAGAATCCCTCCTGAAAATAGCAGAGGAAAATAAATAAACAACATTCGTATATGGATACTGAATTTATAAACATAACAACAGAAAACCTTCCCGGCGAACATGTATGCTGCATCATCCGTAGTAAAAAAGCCCATCCCGGAATTGACGCAAAACGGCAATGGCTTGTAGACAGGCTAAAAGAAGGCCATGTATTCAGAAAACTAAACGAAAAAGCAACCGTTTTTATCGAATACGCCCCCCTTGAAACAGCCTGGGTACCCATCATAGGCAACAACTACTACTATATTTATTGCCTATGGGTGTTAGGCAATCACCAAGGAAAAGGATATGGAAAAAAATTACTTGAATACTGCATAGCAGACGCCAAAGCAAAAGGAAAATCCGGCATTTGTATGCTCGGGGCAAAAAAACAAAAATCCTGGCTCTCCGACCAAACCTTTGTCAAAAAAATTGGCTTCGAAGTCGTAGACACAACCGCCGACGGATATGAACTACTCGCTCTCTCTTTTGACGGGACAAAGCCTACCTTCACCGCAAATGCAAAAAAACAAGCTATTCCAAACAAAAAACTCACTATCTACCATACCATACCATGCAATGCCCTTACATCTATCAAAACATACAAATGATACAGGAACATTGCGTCATTAATCAAATACCTGTCTCCATCATCCCGGTAGACACACTACAAAAAGCAAAACAATTACCCTGCGTCTTCAACAACTGGGCCGTATTCTATAACGGATATTTCGAAACAGTAAACCTTTTAGACCCCACCTACCTAAAAAGAATACTCAAAAAAACAACTCCACAAAGGTAATATTGTTTACCTGGCGGATAATAATAGAAAAAACTGAAGAATGGATACATCAGCAAATTATAAAGAAATCCTATCCGATATCCGGCAGTCACTCACTGATAGTATAGACCCGAAAATAGTAGCTTCCTCTCCCCGCTACTTTAAACCCGGGGAAGCAGCAAAAGTACACGGTGTACGAATGTCTGAAATAAGTAAAATCGGAAAATATACCTTCCGGCAAATAAAACATCTACCCAAACAGCAAATATTTAATTTGTGCGAAGACCTATGGAAAACAGGCTATCTGGAAGAAGCGGTCATAGCCTGCATCTGGGCAGAATCACTTCACAAACAATACCAACCTGCTGATTTTGCGATTTTTGAACATTGGGTATACACCTATCTGACAAACTGGGCCGATTGTGATACCCTGTGTAACCATACCATTGGAATGTTCATTATGATGTATCCCACATACCTTGCAGAACTTAAGAAGTGGACCACCTCCACCAACCGTATTATAAGACGAGCTGCTGCTGTCACCCTCATAATTCCTGCCCGCAAAGGCTTGTTCCTGAACGATATCTTTGAAATAGCGGACATACTCCTGTTGGACAAAGACGATTTAGTACAAAAAGGATACGGCTGGATGCTTAAAGCGGCCAGCGAGGCACACCAAAAAGAGGTATTTGACTATGTGATATTGAAGAAAGCCGTAATGCCCCGGACAGCTTTGCGCTATGCCATTGAGAAAATGCCGGCCGGTCTAAGGACGGAAGCAATGAAAAGATCTTAAAACTATTGGATGGATGAAAACAGATAAACCATTGGTCGATAAAGAGTACCTTTTATTTAAAACAGAAGGGAAAGGTGGATGGACTTTTACTGAAATCCCCGAGATAAAAATGCCTAAGACGGCATTCGGAATGCTAAAAGTAAAAGGGAAAATAGGCAATTATGAATTTTCGGGTGTTCACCTCATGCCGATTGGAAACGGCCATGTGGGCCTGGCTGTAAAGGCTGAAGTAAGGAAAAAAATAAATAAGCAGGCAGGTGATATGGTGCATATTACCCTTTACGAGGATACAACCCCTTTCCGTATTCCGGAAGAATTGATTAGTTGTATGGAATTGGAAGAAGGAGTCAAAGAAAAGTTTAACACCTATAGCCATAGCCGGAAAAAAAAGTTTATTGATTGGATCTATTCCGCCAGGACAGAACAGACGAAAGCCGAACGTATTGCGCAAACCATTAACAGGATACAAAATGACCGGAAGTCCAGACCCAAAGATGAAGATATATAAAATGCATGGTCCTACAGGCAAATCGCAGTAGGTTTGTCGCCCGCCTAACGTTTTCAATAACTGGGGCATGTTCTATCAAGATTGTTTTGAAGCGGTGAATCTGTTGATGTAGGCTTACCAAAAAGAATACTCCAAAAATAATATTATTTAATCTTCATACGATTGAGATGTTCTTTTAATTCAGCGGGTACCCGGTAACTTTCACGTGCTTTCTGGAGTGCTTTGTTGTGTACAAACTTAGTGAAGACTCTTTGTTCCAGATACGGCAAAGTTTTGTCGTAAAACTTAATTAACCCCAGACTAAGTGCCCATGCGATACTCATATCCACATAATATTGTCCCTGCGGCACTTCTGACAGGTGACGGAGTGTGGCGTCGATACGGGTTTCATCCATACAATAAGCCATCAGGAAAAGAACAAAAGAACGTTTGGTAAACTCTCCTTCGTGAGTTTTAAGGGATAAGAAATGAGATCACACAATCCACATGTGCCCAGTTATCAAACCGGAGGATCAATGGGTCCAGATACCGGAAAAGCATTTCAGGTGAAAGGTTTTTCATTTGTCCCAATACCAGTCCGTAAAGCAACACATGTTCGTAGGTTTTATATTCGGCATTTTCCAGATAATCCTCTACTTCCGGATATGTCGCCAGTGCCTTTGCCAGTTTCTTTAAGGCAGGCATACGGACACCCAGTACTTCATACTTTGTAGGAATCAATTTCTCATTGAATGCTTTATAATTGCTTTCTGCCAATGTCTGAAGCTCTTGGGTGATTTGTATATGGTCCATTGCGTTCCGTATTATATCATATAAAATATAAAAATACAATTTATTATTAGGTAAACCATTCTCCTAAATCACATTTTTAG
>JAJQES010000024.1 GCA_021201565.1 Tannerellaceae bacterium | reverse complement strand
ATCCGGTAACCCTCATTTATTACAGTTTTTTATCTAAATTTGTAAATAGATAAACTTCGGAAATAAGAATAGATGAACAACCAATATATATCTCCTTTCGCTAAACCTGTATATGTGATGTTAAAACCGGTCGGAGCCGTTTGCAATCTGGCCTGTGATTACTGCTATTATCTGGAGAAAGGGAAATATTATCCGGAGGTTAAAAACCATATTCTTACTGACGAACTGCTTGAAAAATTTATCCGTGAATACCTGGCCTGCCAGACCATGCCACAGGTATTGTTTACCTGGCATGGTGGAGAAACCCTGATGCGGCCTCTCTCTTTTTATAAAAAAGCATTGGCTTTACAGAAACAATACGGCCGGGGTATGCAGATAGATAATTGCATCCAGACCAACGGTACTCTCCTCACCGATGAATGGTGCCGCTTCTTCAAAGAAAACAACTTTCTGGTAGGCATCTCTATTGATGGTCCCCAGGAGTTTCACGATGAATACCGCCGGAACCGGCAGGGCCTCCCTTCCTTCTATAAAGTGATGAAAGGAATTGAGTTGCTGAAAAAATATGGAGTGGAATACAATGCCATGGCGGTGGTAAATGATTACAACGTAGAGTATCCGCTGGAGTTCTATCACTTTTTTAAGGAACTGGATTGCCGGTTTATCCAGTTTAGTCCGGTTGTAGAAAGAATAGATAAAACCGGAAAAGGATTAGTGCCTCCCTTACAGGCCGGAAAAGAGATTCAACTGGCTCCTTTCTCTGTCGAACCAGAGCAATGGGGAGACTTTCTGTGTACTATTTTTGATGAATGGGTAAAAACCGATGTCGGGACGTTTTACATTCAGCTTTTTGATGCCACACTGGCAAACTGGGTGGGAGAACAGCCCGGCGTCTGTACGCTGGCACGTTCCTGCGGACATGCGGGAGTAATGGAGTTCAACGGGGACATTTATGCGTGCGACCATTTCGTCTTTCCCGAATACAAACTGGGGAACATTCATACCAGGACATTGACAGAAATGATGTACAGCCGGAAACAAATGGACTTCGGACAGGATAAACAGGCCACGCTTCCATCCGTATGTAAAGAATGCGAATTTGGATTTGTCTGCAATGGCGAATGTCCCAAAAACCGCTTCCTGGTCACAGCAAACGGAGAACCGGGATTAAACTATCTGTGTAAAGGATATAAAAAGTTTTTCAACCATGTAGCCCCTTATATGGACTTTATGAAAAAAGAATTAATGGCCGGACGGCCTCCGGCAAACGTTATGAAACACTTGTCAATGGACAGTTGACAATTAACAAGTAGAGAAAAGCCATGCATACAATTAACTAATTTAAATAAAGGACAGGAGACAGGATAAAAGGACAAACAAACCATTGTCCATTATCCATTGTCAAATGTCAATTGAAAAAATGAAGTATAACAGACGTGATT
Organism: Tannerellaceae bacterium; assembly: GCA_021201565.1. Taxonomy (GTDB): domain Bacteria; phylum Bacteroidota; class Bacteroidia; order Bacteroidales; family Tannerellaceae; genus UBA4116. The sequence goes on along the minus strand of JAJQES010000024.1, from coordinate 2,808 downwards.
TTATCAAAACAGGAGGGATGGCGATGTTAGGATCATTCGTAGCTCCCTCGTTCTTACAGGCAGCGACAGGTTCGCCTGCTGATAAGAAAGCTGGTATAGCATTTGCCCTGAATCATTTTGGGGTAAGTGAAGGTGATCTGCGCAAAGTTCTTGCCGCAGCTCTGGAAAAAGGCGGCGATTACGCTGACCTGTTCTTTGAACATTCTTACCGGAATAATATCGGACTGATGGATGGAGCTGTTAACCGGGCTTCCTCTAACATTGATTTCGGAATGGGTGTTCGTGTACTCTCAGGCGACCAGACCGGATATGCGTATGTAGAAGAAGTGAGCCTGGAGGAAATGCTCCGGGCCGCACGTACAGCCGCACGTATTGCTAACAAGGAACAAAAAAACATGCCGGCCTCCTTAACCGAATTTAAAGTTGACCATAGCTACTACCCGGTAAAAACGCCCTGGGATGAGATTGCAGTAAAAGAGAAAACTCCTTACCTGCAGAAGTTAAATGACAAAGTCTTTTCGCTGGATAACCGGGTAGCAAAGGTCAATGCCAGCCTGAATGACAGTACCAGTCATATTTTCTTTTGCAATTCCGAAGGACAAATGTATTATGATTACCGCCCGATGGTGATCCTTTCTGCGATGTGTATCATGCAGGAAGACGGGAAATTTGAAAATTCGTATGCTGCCCGGGCCTACCGGATGGGATTTGAATTCCTCACAGATGACCTGATCGACCTGCTTGCCCGTGAAGCAGTAGAAAAAACATCTATCCTTTTCCAGGCGATCAAACCCAAAGGGGGCGAAATGCCTGTGGTGATGGGGGCCGGAGGTTCAGGAATCCTGCTTCATGAAGCGATCGGACATGCTTTTGAAGCAGACTTTAACCGGAAAAATATATCCATCTTCTCCGACCTGCTGAATAAAAAGGTATGCAATGAGAATATCAGTGTGGTAGACGATGGAACGATCCCCTTTAACCGTGGTTCAGTCAATATAGACGATGATGGGGTACAGGGACAGAAAACCTATATTGTGAAAGACGGGGTGCTGACCAGCTTCCTGCATGACCGGGTAAGTGCGAAACATTATGGTATACCTTCTACCGGCAACGGACGCCGGGAATCCTTCCGTCACATGCCGATCCCCCGGATGCGTGCTACCTATATGGAAGCCGGCAACGTAACGGAAGAAGAGATGATCTCTACGATTAAAAACGGGATCTACGCGGCCAACTTTACCAATGGACAGGTACAGATCGGAGCCGGAGACTTCACGTTCTTCGTAAAAGACGGGTATCTGATTGAAGATGGAAAACTGACTCAGCCGATCAAGGATATCAACATCATTGGAAACGGGCCGAAAGCCTTGGCAGACATCACCATGGTAGGAAATAATTATAAGATGGACAACGGTTCATGGACCTGCGGCAAGGACGGACAATCCTGCCCGGTAACCTGTGGGATGCCATCTGCACTGGTTAGCAAATTAACAGTAGGAGGAGAAAGCTGATATGATCACAAAAGAAAATAAAGAGCTGGCCCAATGGGCCATGGAATATGCGTTAAAGAATGGTTGCCAGGCAGCCCGTGTATCTATTGCACAGGGTTCAGACAGTTCTTTCGAGATACGGGATATGAAAATTGATAAGCTGCAACAGGCTTCCGAAAATGGGATGAGTATTCACCTGTTTGTGGATGGCCGTTACGGTTCTTTCTCCACCAACCGGCTGGATAAAGGCGAACTCGAACGGTTTATCAGCAATGGAATTGATTCCACCCGTTACCTGGCAGAAGACCTGGCACGTACCCTGCCCGATCCATCACGTTATTACAAAGGAGGACTTTCCGATCTGCAGTTAATTGATCCCCGCTTTGACAACATCAGTCCCGACGATAAAATGGCAGTGGCCATGGGAACCTGCGACGAGATGATGGGAAAAGACGAACGGATCATCTCCGCCAGTTCCTCGTTTGGTGACCAGAAATGGTTCCGGTACATGATTGCAAGCAACGGGTTTGAAGGCGAAAATTCCGGTTCCTCTTTCACGGTGGTGGGTAGCGTCAGTATTAAAGGAGAAGGCGAAGCACGTCCGGAATCCTACTGGTATGATTCCAGCATCTATTGGAACAATCTGCAAAAATCGGGAGTAGGTACCAAAACACTGGAACGGGTATTAAGAAAGCTGGGACAGCAAAAGATTGCTTCCGGTAAATATCCGATGGTGGTGGACAATATGGGGGTTGCCCGTATTGTATCCCCGCTTATCAGTGCCTTGTATGGTAGTGCTATCCAACAAAAAAACTCCTTCCTGCTGGATAAGCTGAACGAAAAAGTGATCGGCGAAAACATTACCATCTATGATGATCCGCATCAGCCCCGGATGTACGGCGCCCGCTATTATGACGGGGAAGGAGTCGCTACGAAAAAAATGCCCGTCTTTGAAAAGGGCGTGTTAAAAACCTATTTTATTGATACCTATAATGCTAATAAAATGGGGGTTGATCCTACGATTGCGAACCCTTCTATCCTGACCATCGGAATGGGAAATAAGAACTGTGAACAGATTATTGCCGGGCTGGAGAAAGGGATCCTGGTCACCGGTTTCAACGGAGGAAACAGCAACAGTACCACAGGAGATTTCTCGTATGGTGTCGAAGGCTTCCTGATTGAAAAGGGACAGTTAACCCAACCCATCTCAGAGATGAACATTACCGGCAATAACCTGGCCCTGTTCAATAATCTGGTAGAAATAGGAAACGATCCCCGGCCCGCATCCAGCTGGCAGTTCCCGTCCATGCTGTTCGAC
>JAJQES010000080.1 GCA_021201565.1 Tannerellaceae bacterium | reverse complement strand
ATTATATGGAGTTGAGTTAAAACCAAAGTGGTTTCCGGTCTTTTTCGTTTTATCGGGTGGCGAACCAAAAACCATTACCGTTATTGCAAAAGAGATAGGTCACTCCCATCCTTCTGTCAGCAACATCATCAAAGAAATGTCCGCAAATGGGTTTATAAAAGAACAAAAGGACCACACAGATGGACGCAGAAATAGGGTAGGATTATCATCTAAAGGAAAAAAGGTTGCAAAGGAAATGATAAACCAGTATGAAGATGTAACTGCTGCCATTGACAAAATCAGTAGCCAGACCCAGCATGATCTCTGGAAAGCTATCGAAGAATGGGAATACCTTTTAACGGAAAAATCCATCTTTAAACGGGTAGAAGATGAAAAAAAAGCCAGAGAGAGTAAAAAAGTACAAATCATTCCTTATGAACCAGGTTATCAACAGACATTCCGCAGTCTGAACGAAGAGTGGATAAAAAGCTACTTTGAGATGGAAGAGGCCGATTATAAAGCACTGGAGAATCCACAGGAATATATACTGGATAAAGGAGGATATATTTTTATAGCCCTCTATAATAATGAACCGGTAGGTGTATGTGCCCTATTCAAAATGAATGACGGACATTATGATTTTGAACTCGCTAAAATGGCTGTCAGTCCCAAAGCACAGGGAAAGAGTATCGGTTTCCTGTTAGGACAGGCTGCTATAAACAAAGTGACAGAACTGGGTGCTTCAAAAGTATATCTCGAAAGCAATACGATCCTCAAACCGGCAATCTGTCTTTATCAGAAATTGGGTTTTCAAAAAGTAGCCGGACATACGACTCCTTATAAACGGTGTAATATTCAAATGGAATTACTAATTAATAAATAAGGAAATGGAATAGGAAGATAAATAAGAACCAGCGTCTCTATTGCAGTGAATGTTTTTAACGATTTTAAATATCCCTCCGGTAAGTCCGTACAAATAAATAATTACATTTGTATAAATGTTAAACAAAAGTAAATCTGCTATGATTAATTTAAAAACACAATACGCCGGACTGGAACTACGTAATCCCATTATTATAGGCAGTTCCGGATTAACCAATAGTGTAGAAAAGGTAAAGGATTTTGAAAGAGCAGGTGCAGGTGCTGTCGTACTAAAATCACTTTTTGAAGAACAGATCGAAAGGCAAAGCAACCGGATGCTGAAAGAAACAGATTATCCGGAAGCGGCTGATTATATACATGAATATGTAAGAGCGAACGAAGTAAATCACGCGCTCGAATTGATCAAAAATTGTAAAGCCGGTTGCACCATTCCGGTAATAGCCAGTATCAACTGCTATAAATCGTATGCGTGGATCGATTTTGCCCGGGAAATGGAAAAAGCCGGTGCAGATGCGTTGGAACTGAATCTGTTCTTTTTAGATACAGATTTATCGGACAACCACGATGCCAACCGTCTGATGTATGTCAACATCATCCGGAAAGTAAAAGAAACAATCTCTATACCGGTGATTGTGAAACTGGGAAAAGCATCCAGCAACATCCCGGCACTGGTGCACATTCTGCAAATCAACGGAGCAGACGGAGTGGTCTTATTCAACCGGTTCTACCAGCCGGATATTGACATCAATAAAATGCAGATCGTTTCCGGTAACGTATTCAGCAGCCATTCCGAATTAAGCGACACACTTCGCTGGACTGCCATTGTTTCCGGAAAACTCCCCGGACTGAGTATTGCCTCTTCAACCGGGGTACATGAATGGGAAGACATTATCAAATGTATCCTGGCCGGTGCATCAGCTGTGCAAATGTGTAGTTCGATCTATACCCATGGCAATGAAATGATTTCACAGGTACTTACCAGCCTGGAGGAATGGATGCACCATAAGCAATATCTCTCCCTGGATCAATTCAGAGGAAAGCTGAACTATGCAAATATCCCGGATCCGAGTCTCTATGAACGGGCCCAGTTTATGAAGTATTATTCAAACAGGGATTAACCCTGACATTGTAAGATAGGAAACAGAGCCTGGCGCGCGTTTTCAACGCGTGCCTTTTTCATGTATAACAGGCACATTCAGAACTGGAAATAAATGAACGACTGCACACCGGCACTCTTCACCTGTACAATTATAAAGATCATAAGAACCACAAAAAAGACTTGCAGCAACAGCGGAGAATCTGTTAATAGTTTCTGGAAAAACCCGGCGACTTTCCCCGGTATAAAATGCAAGACAAATCCAATCGCCATAAAAAGACAGACCCATTTATATCCCTCAATAAACTGGAAAAAGATTTCCGGATGAAACTGGTTCCATATCTGGGAGAGCATTTCACCTACTACCGTCATATTTTCCGCACGGAAAAAGATCCAACTGAAACAAACCAGATGAAAAGTAATGACAATTCCCAACATCCGGGAGACAGGATTCATCTCACTACCCACCGGTTTCACCCAGTTAAACAGCCCCATCAGATATTTATGAATGGCCAGGGCCACCCCATGGAAAGCACCCCAGATAATAAAACGAATAGCAGCACCATGCCACAACCCGCCCAATAACATAGTAATAAACAGATTCAGGTAAGTGCGTTTTTTCCCTTTCCGGTTTCCGCCTAATGAGATATAAAGATAATCCTTCAGCCAGGAAGATAAAGAGATATGCCATCGTCGCCAGAATTCCGTAATAGTGGCAGACTGATAAGGAGAATCAAAGTTGATATTAAACCGGAATCCTAATAACAAAGCGATCCCGATCGCCATATCCGAATAGCCGGAAAAGTCACAATAAATCTGTAAAGCGTATCCATAGACACCCATCAGGTTTTCCAGACCGGAATAAAGCAAAGGTGCCTCAAAGACACGGTCTACAAAATTGGAGCTTATATAATCCGCAATAACCGCTTTTTTAAACAGCCCGCAAAGTGCCAGAAAGAGGCCTTCGCCAAACTGTGCATGGGTTACTTTCAGTTCTTTATAGATCTGAGGAATAAAATCCCGGGCCCGGACAATAGGTCCGGCGACCAATTGAGGGAAGAAAGAGACATAAAATACATAATCAATCCAACGACGTAAAGGGGTGATACGTTGCCGGTAAATATCAATGATGTAACTGAGGGATTGGAAGGTAAAGAAAGAAATTCCCACCGGCAGAACAATATCCACCCGTTCAAACGGAATCTCCTGTAAACGCTCAATTCCTAAAAATTCCCCCATCTGACGACCGGACTGTGTCAGCAAACTTAAGAGGAAATTATAATATTTAAAATATCCGAGCATCCCCAGATTAATGACCAGACTAAGGGTAACCCACCCTTTTCGCTGGAGCTTCCCATTGGAAGTATCAATCATTTGTCCGATCAGGAAATCAGAGGTAGCCGTAAGCAAAATAAGGAAAAAATATTTTCCACTACTGAGATAATAGAAATAGATAGAGAAAAAGGTTACATAAATAATACGTCCTGTTATCTGTTTCCGTAGGGGAATATAAAACAACAAAAAAGCAATAAAGAGATACAGAAAAAGTCCACTGGTAAATAGCAGCGGTTCATCTGCTTTATATTGCAACAAATGCTCCAGTTTTTCAAACGATAAATTCTCAAATACCTGTAAGAAAGTTAGTGTTGTATTCATCATTCCTCTTCCCCTGTTAAATAATCTGTTACACCTCTTTTCTCCACTAACTGATGAAGGGCTCTGAAAAGAAGAATACCCTGTTCGGTATATCCATTCTGATTAAAATGAATCCGGTCGCGTCCCATCCATTTACCATCATACCAATGCCGGGACGAACCGGGTCCGCCCGTAGCTGTAAAAAGATCCCAATAGGCCAATCCTTCTCCTTTGGCTACCCATACAATCGCACGGGCCACCTTTTGGACATGTTCATTATGATAATATTCTTTCTTCTTATTTACGGTCTTTGATTTGTAACCTTCCGGTGGAGTCGTTAATAGAATGGGGGTATCCGGCAAACTATTCCGGAGGATCCTCACAAAGTCCTGTACCTGCCGGGTAAATTCAGCTTCAGTAAACCGTCTTCCAAAAGTTTCATTTGTACCCAGTGATATGATAAGAAGATCCGGCTTTAGTAAGCCCAACTGGCGGAGATAAGCTTCATCCGTATAATTGACAAACATCGCCCCATTGATCCCAATAGAGTGGTAAAGAATACCCGGATTACCATTCCGCAGTTCACATCCGTAATAGATGTTCCGGAAACGATTAGCCCCCAGGGTCTTTTCCGTACCCGGGATCTGCCGTGTACTCTTTAACAATAATGTATCAGTTAAACAGGAAACCCGGAAAGTATCTACCAGCACACCCGGGGAAAAAGACTCTTTTCCGTATCCTACCTGTACGGAATCCTGCAACCGTCCCGTTACTACCATAGGCATCGCCTCGTCTCCCCGGAAAAAAAGAAGTTCATTAAAAGAATAGCCTACTCCATTTTTAGGCGTCACTCCCACCTGCATACGAATAGAGGACGCGGAACTTTCTATTCCAATTCCACCGGGTCCCGGTACAGTCTTTTTAGTACTTTGCACGACCCGTCCGGCAATCCATTCCCGGACATCCGCAGAAATAAAATAGTCAAAAGGCTCATTTGTCTTCGTTAGCTTCAGGGGTGCGATCCAGCCCCGTCCGGCATTGCCATACACCTCCTGCAGAAGACGCATCGTCTTTCCGGTCAAAAACCCGGCTTGTATATGTGAATCGCCCAGATGAACAATCCGCACAACCGTATCTTTTCCATTCCGGAGCTGGCCCATTGACACTACAAACTCTTCCAGCATCCCGGCAGGATCCTGTATTTCTCCCAATGCTTCCGTATAAAACGGAAGACGGTATGACAACGTATCCGGCTGGGATGCCCCGGCTGGGACCGGAAAAATAAATTCAGCTAAAAGCAAAAAGAGGGGAATAAATATCTCAGGGTATAACTGTCTCTGCTTCATCATAAAATTCCTTTTCCAATAATAATGCGTTATACAGGGCATTGGCAATTTCCCGCCCACCCCGGAAACTTAGATGGGTATAGTCTTTACTGGCCCAGTTTTTCTCAACAAACCGCACCATACTATTATGTCCCCCCATGGCACCAAACAGATTCCAGAAAGGGATACCAGTCTGGCGGGCGGTCTGGCGTTGCGCATGTAACATAGCCAACACAGCCGGCATCGTTTCAAACCCATCCTCCGATACACGTCCCCGGTCAGAGACTCCCAGCAACAGAATATCACTATCCGGAAAACATTGACGAATATGGTTCACGACATTCACCATTCCCTGGCGGTACCATCCATATTGCAACACTTCTTCACTGACCATATTCAATCCGTACTGCAGAATGATCAGGTCATACGGACGTATTTCATTGAAAGCAGCGCAGTACTCCGGATCGAAGTGCTGCAACAACAGACCGGAATTACCACGTAAAGAGAAGTTATCCACAATTACGCCATGTTCATCTTCCAACGCAACTCCCAACGCCCGGAAATTAGCAGCATTCGAGAACTTCATAGAAGCCTGTTGTACCGCTTGCCTCAATACATACTGGGAAATCTTTTCCGAAGCCGGTAAATCGACAATTAACGTATCCCCGGCGCCGTTACAGGCAAGGTGCATACGGGTATTCTCATTGCGTTCATAGATCAGTTTAAAACTATTCACCTGGGATAAATTGGGATACATATCCACGGTGCTGCTGGAAAGAGTCGCTTCTTCACCGGCCACTTCAAATACCATACCCGGCAACGTATAAGAGACGGATTTATTTTTCATCAGGGAATAGGTAGTCCATCCCTCACTTTTTTGCCGGATCGTAGGACGGAACTGAGCGGCTGGTGAATGAACCGGCACAAACCCTACGCCCCGTCCGCCAAACTCAGCTTGCATAGACTGCCGGAAATCAGCAACGACAATATCCCCTTCAATAAAAGAATCACCCATAAAAGCAATCCGTACAGGGCGGCCGAGAGTTTCACGATTAGCCAATGCTTCAAAAAAACGGCGCAGCCCGGTACGCCCCAGCGAATAATCTTCAATATGAATACCCAGGGAATCTGCTCCCTCAATCGAATACATAATCCGGTACAGAGAATCCCTCAAAGCCAATGCAACAGAATCCAGGCGGGACGTTCTCAGAATAGAATCCCGGATAGCCACGGAATCAATCGTGAGCGTATCCTCCATTGCAAGTTGTAATAAGAGAGAATCCAGCTGTGCATCCCGCTCTTTTATCCGGATATCAGACAAAAGATCCACCCGTTTGATCGGAATGCCGGCAATTTTATCAGGTAAACTATATAGTGCTAAACAGACTACCAGTACAAGCACAAGCAAGACCAACAGCCTGTTAAAATTATCTCTTTCATTCATTTTGTATGATGCAAAACTTACGGTCTCTGTAAAAAACGTCCAAAGATACAGTTAAAAAATGGGGATGCAAAGTCCCGATTCCCTAACTTTTTTATTAGTTTTACCCTCGTTTTAAGAGTCTGTCTAAACAACAGTCTTCAAGAACCTGATAATGAAGAAAACATCTGAATAATCTGAAATAACAAATACAGCATTATGACAAAACGTAAAGGAAGTTCATTCCAGAAAATGAGCGCTAAAAGAAAACTTGAATCCATATTCTTATTTGTGACAGGAAAGTGCAACGCCAAATGCACCATGTGCTTTTATGCCAATGACATGGAAAAGAAAGAACAGGACCTGACTTTCGATGAACTCCGTAAAGTGTCAGAGACAGCGGGCGAATTTAACCGGTTATGGTTGTCCGGTGGAGAACCGACCCTCCGGGAAGATTTACCGGAAATTATTGAAATGTTCTATAAAAACAACCATATCAAAGACATCAATATGCCGACCAACGGACTGCGTGCAGACCGGGTAGTCGAATGGGTAACCCGGCTACGTAAAAGCTGTCCGGACGCAAACCTTACGGTGAGTGTTTCGCTGGATGGGTTTGGAGATACCCATGATACCCAGCGGGGAGTACCCGGCAACTTTTACAAAGCGCTGCACACTTTAAAAAAGGTAAATGACCATTTTGGAGAGGACGGCAAAGTATTGAAAAACATGGCGACTGTGATCACCCGGTACAATATAGAAGAAATTCATGACCTGATGTTGTGGATGTTTGCCCGTTTTAATATGTCGACCCACACCATAGAAGCAGCCCGTGGTATGACCCGGGAAGATGGAGTAAAAGTCTTAACAGAAGACTCTTTACGGGTCATTCAGGATAAAGTAGTTCCCATCTATGTGGCTTATGCCGACCGGATGGCGCAAGGAGTCGGAGGGTTACGCAAACACCTCACCCGCTTCTTCTATCTGGGACTGATCCGTGCACTTTACAATGTGCGCGCATCAAACATTGACAAACCCACACACTGGGGAATGGATTGTACTGCCGGAGAGACGACTCTGGTGATTGATTACGACGGACGGTTCCGTTCCTGTGAATTAAGAGAACCGCTCGGAAATATCAAGGAGTACGATTGTGATATTCAAAAGGTCATGTCCGGAGACCGTATGAAGAAAGAGATCGCCGAAGTAGGACATGGAGATGCGGCCAACTGTTGGTGTACCCACGGATGCTGGATCATGTCCTCCATCGTATTCAATCCCGGGAAAATGATCTCCAAAGTATTCAAAGGCTACCGGGAAACAAAAAAACTGGCGGCTCCTCTTACCTTCGATGAACCTTTGTTACAAAACATAGAAGCCAAATATAATTTGGATAGAGAAAAACTGGCTACAATTGGTGTATTATGAGAATTCTACTTGTTACCCGTGGGTCACAGGGGGACATTTATCCTTACCTGAGTATCGCAGCGGAACTAAAAAAACAGGGACATGAAGTGATGATCAGCCTTCCCCGGCTGTTTGAAGAACTGGCAAAATCCTTTGAACTGAATTATCTGTTACAGGATGATGACATCAATGCAATGATGGATGGAGCAGCCAGGACCAACAATAAGACGGGCCATTTGCTGAAGTGGATGCGAAGGGTAATCGACATTCAGTTTGAATTACTTACACCTATAGTAGAGCAATACGACCTGTTGATTGCTTCTAACACTGAATTCGCGGCAACCAGTATTGCTGAATACTGCGGTAAGCCGGTGATACGTACGGCTTTTGCTCCCTTTATTCCGGGGAATAAAATACCTCCTCCGATCATGCCTTTCCCCAAACCACATCCGGTTTTTAAACCGGCATTTTTATGGAAGCTGCTCAATAAAGGGACAAACTTCACAGTCAAAAAGACGATCAATAAGAATAGGCTACAACGAGGTATGCAGCCCGTCAAAAATTTTGGTTTACATGCTGTCCAAACCTCTTACAACTTTCTTTTGTTCAGCCGGCATTTAGGAAGTACAGATTCGGACTGGAATGTCAAATGGGATATCGGAGGCTATTGTTTCAATGACCTGCTGGAATATGACAAAGAAGACCATAAACAGATATTAAAGTTTATCCGGCAGGATAATCGCCCCACCCTTTTCTTTACGATCGGTAGTTGCAACGACAAACGCAGGAACCAGTTTTGTGAATGGCTACTCCACATCTGTAAAACAAAAGGTTACAAACTGATCGTAGGTTCAGGCTGGTCTAAAACAGGTACTCATTTACAGGAAAACGATACCTTGTTTTTACTTACCCGTCCTATCCCCCATAGTCTGATCTTTCCTCACTGTGCTGCCGCGATCCATCATGGAGGATGTGGAACCACTCACAGTGTGGCACGGGCAGGAATTCCCCAGTTTATTGTTCCCCTTATTCTGGACCAACATTATTGGGGGTACCGGACCCATCAGTTGGGAGTAGGTCCCGAAAGTATCAAAATGACCCGGATCAATCCCTCTCAGCTGGAAAAGATTGTAGTAGACCTGATGAGCAATGAAAGCTATAAAACGCATGCTGAAGAATTAGGGAAAAAGATCAAAAGCGAGAATGGGCTGCATAATTTCTGCAGGTATATTGAAAAGATAGAAAGCAAGGAACAAGAAGTAAAAAAGTAATAATAAAGAATCTGAACTCTTTCAGGTTTGTAACCTGGAAGCGAAACAATGAGAAGTTTGTAACTTCTCTGCGGCTGAAAGACGCATTGGTATAATTCCCCCGAATAGTAAATTTAGCCGCTACGCAGCTATGGAAGTTACAAACTTCCATGTGTTTCTGCTCCGGGTTAGAAACCCGAAGCAAGTTATACGTCCATTGAATGGTATGTTCCTGAAACAATCCTGTTTCTTCTTACTTCTTACTTCTTACTTCTTCAGACAAAAAATACTTCCTTACCGGTTCGGGCAGGAAGAAACGGACATCTTTTCCGGCTGAAAATGAATCCCGGATAAAAGTAGAAGAAATTTCGATAACCGGTGCATCTACAATCCGCACCAATGGGAAATCAGAGGGAACGCTAATCTCATAGTTCAGGCGGGGATATACCAATACCGGAAAATTATGAAGGATTTGCTCATACTCTTTCCAACGGGTTATAATGGCCCAGTTATCAGCTCCCATAATAAAACTGAACGCCCGGCCGGGATAAGTTTGCTGAAGGGCTTTTAGCGTATCGATTGTATAAGAAGGACGGGGAAGATGAAATTCAAAATCACTGACCTGAAAACGGGGATACTCTTCTATCGCAGCCTGTAGCATCTCCAGACGGAGCTGGTCATCCAACAGGCCTGTTTTTGTCTTTAACGGATTCTGGGGAGTCACCAGGAACCAAATCTCATCCAGACTTTCAAATTCACACAGCCAGTTAGCCAACGCTAAATGCCCGATATGAACCGGATTAAAAGAACCGGAAAAGATACCCGTACGAATCATTTTTTTAGAAAATCGTTGATTACCTCCAGCGTTTCCTGCTGTGCTTTTTCCAATACATCATTGACAATGACCACATCAAATTCCGGAGCAAAACTTAGCTCAAACTCCGCTTTCGCAATACGGCTTTCGATCACTTCGGGAGCATCCGTACCCCGTCCGGTCAATCGTTTCCGTAGCTCTTCCAAACCGGGAGGCTGAATAAAAATAGAGAGCGCCCGGTCACCATAAAATTTTTTGATGTTACACCCTCCTACTACATCGACATCAAAAATAACATGATGTCCTTCAGCCAGGATCCGTTCCACTTCACTTTTCAATGTTCCATAAAACCGGTCCGTGTAGACCTCTTCATATTCCAGAAAATGATCCGCTGCAATCCGGGCACGAAACTCTTCCGGGGAAAGAAAATAGTATTCCACACCATGCCGTTCCGTTCCCCGTGGAGGACGGCTGGTAGCAGAAATGGAGAAACAAATATCCAGATCCTGTTCCAGCAAATAATTAATAATAGTAGATTTTCCGGATCCGGAGGGTGCTGAAAAAATGATCAGTTTACCTGCCATATCTTATAACACATTTAAAACCTGTTCCTTTATTTGTTCCAGTTCATCTTTCATGCGAACCACGATCTGCTGCATAATAACATGGTTGCTTTTAGAACCCAGCGTATTAATCTCGCGCCCGATTTCCTGCACAATAAAGCCCAGTTTCTTTCCTTGTGATGAACCGGATTGCATTGTACTGATAAAATATTTCAGGTGATTATCCAAACGGGATTTTTCTTCATTCACATCCAGTTTTTCAATATAGTAGATCATCTCCTGCTCAAAACGATTCTTATCATAGTCCGTAGCAACTACTTTTTCCAGATTGTCCATAATCCGGGCTTTGATCTTTTCGATGCGTTCCCCTTCATATTTCTCAATTTCTTTCAGCAGATTAGATATATTTTCGATTTTCTGACAGAACAGCGCTTCCAGCATAGCTCCCTCCTGTTTACGGAAGTCATGTAGCTGTGAAACTGCATTTTCAATTGCTTTTTCAACTTCTTTCCATTCCACCTCATCCACCTGTCCGGCTTCCGATTTAATGGTATCCGGTAAACGCAATAATGTCTGAAACCAATCTGTGGGAACAGGGATATTCAGTTTTTCAGAGATTTCTTTGATCTGTGCATAGTAATTTTCTACTGCAGTCTGGTTAATATGCGTAGGGGTATCCTTCCCGATATATTCCAGAGATATGGTTAACTCAATTTTTCCACGTTCCAACGACCTGAGCAACTGAGAACGGATCTGCATTTCCATTTCCTTATAGACAGCAGGAATACGGGCAGAAAGGTCTAATTGCTTACTATTAAGTGCTTTTATCTCAATGGTTACTTTTTTGGATGGAAGTTCGGCTGTAACCTTTCCGAAACCGGTCATGGATTGAATCATTCCTTATTAATTTTTGTGCAAATGTACTTTTTTTCTTCCAAGTAGCCTGCGGATTCTTATTAAAATGTACTTTTGTAGTCCATAAAACAGAGAATAAATATGTCCTATATATTACATATTGAAACTTCTACGCCTGTTTGTTCGGTAGCCCTGGCAAATGAACAGGATGGAGTGGTTTGGGAAAAAGTTTCTTTTGAAGGTCCTTCACATGCTGCCCTGGCAGGTGTATTTGTAGAAGAAGCCCTGGAGTGGCTGAAAGCAATCCACCAAAAACCGGTAGCGATAGCAGTGAGTGGTGGTCCGGGTTCTTATACAGGTTTACGTATTGGCGTTTCATTAGCCAAAGGACTTTGCTTCGGATACGATATTCCCCTGATTGCGATCCCGACCCTGGATATACTTGCCACCCAGGCTATCCGGATTCACAAAGAGAATCCCGGCTTCCTTTATTGTGCCATGCTGGATGCCCGCCGGATGGAAGTCTATTCTGCTCTTTATGATGTTCAGTTAACTCCCCTCCGGGAAACAAAAGCTGAGATCATAGACGAATCCAGTTACTCAACCCTGCTGGAAAATCAGAAAATACTCTTTTTCGGAAATGGGGCTGCTAAATGTAAAGAAGTGATCAAACACACAAACGCCTTCTTCCTGGACGATATACATCCGTTAGCAGCCGGAATGGCTTTGCTGGCACGGGAAAAGTATAACGGTAACCAATTTGAAGACGTTGCCTACTTTGACCCTTTCTATCTAAAAGAGTTTGTAGGTACCGTTGCCAAAAATAAAGTTCTGAGACCGTAAAGTTTGAACAGAATACAAAAGTTTATAATTTTGTTTCCACATACATAAAAGCCGTACCTCTACTGCCGTTTTACGAACTAATCCGCCTGATAGAAAGAGGACTATAAGGCAATTTTAAAGATATGAAAAAAGTTTTTATGTGCCTGGCTGCCTGTGCACTTCTCAGCAGCTGTGGAATCACCAAATCACCTGTACAGGGATTTATTTACACGGATGTAGTATCCGGCAACGCTGTAACCAGCAACACATTGGCAACGAAAGTAGGGAAATCGACAGCTACGAGTATTTTAAACATCGTTGCAACCGGTGACGCCAGCTATCAAACGGCTGCAAAAAGTGCGGGGATCACTAAAATTACTCATGTAGACGAACGTAGCTATACCGTTTTAGGTATCTATACAACTTATGAGACAATCGTTTACGGGGAATAAGAAAGAAAGCAAATTACACAGATGAATGCAGATCTTTTATTTTAGATATGTATCTGTACGCATCTGTGTACCTTTCCTTGTATAACCCATCCGTGCTAAATAACTGTTATATGAAACATTTCTTTCTCTTTCTGTTATTGACTATCCTTCCGGTTTCAGGATATTCCCAGAAAATCAACCGGCAATATTCTTTCCATCCACAGGAAGGCGGAAATGTTTATTTCATCCATCCCCAAAAAGGATTCAGTAGCTCTGATAAAGAGGCTGTAAAAGAGTTAGTCTATGATATTACGTATGTTTCAAACCGTGATTCCGCTACTTTTATTTTCTCCTATTACACCTCACAGGTCTTACAGGCTACCACCGTCCGGTTAAAAGATCAGCAGGGAAATATTTTATATGAATCTCCTCTTGATATGATGTTTACCCAGCCTCAGAAAAGTTATTGGCAACAACGTGCCCAATTCCGGATTCCGTATGTTTTACTGGAACAGATCTACCGGGAACCCGCCCCCTACTCCATTACCCTGGGTGGTAAACGGGACATCCATTACAATATGAAGAATTCGACCTGGAAAAAACAATCCGGAATTATCTATAAAATATTTGAGGTAGTAAAATATAACCGTTAGATATGTATCTTTGTTTCCAAAAAATAAGATGATATTCTATTTTACAGGAACCGGGAATTCACAATGGGCAGCCGGGCAGCTTGGTAAAATCCTTCATGAACCTGTCTATTCTATCCGGCAGGATACCCATTCCGGAAAACCAGCTCTTACCCATACAATCTCTCCTGATGAAAAGATCCTGTTTGTTTTCCCTGTTCATTCCTGGGGTCCACCCGTTAGTGTGAGTTCCTTTATCAAAGAGTTAGTACTGGAAAAGTACGACCGGCAGCCGGTATATGTAGTATGTACCTGTGGCGATGATTGTGGTTACACCGACCGGATGATTGAAACAACTATCCGGCAGCAGGGATGGAATTTTCAGAGATGTTATTCCGTCACTATGCCTAATAACTATATCCTTTTTCCGGGTTTTGACATAGACACTCCGGAGATAACAGAAAAGAAACTAATAGAAGCCGGTCATACCATCCGGCAGATCGGTGAAGCTATTCAGCAAGCTACCGCACTGGATAAATATACAAGAGGCACCATTCCCTTCATTAAGAGCAACATAATCCAGCCTCTTTTTGTACGGCATGTACTGGGAAAAAATTCATTTTATGCTACGGATGCCTGCATTTCCTGCAAACTCTGTGAAAAGATCTGTCCCACAGGAACTATCCGGATGGAACACAGGAAACCTGTATGGGATAATACATGTGTACAATGTCTGGCCTGTATACACCGGTGTCCGGAACGAGCGATTGAATACGGCAAAATTTCGCTCAAAAAAGGACGGTACCATCATCCGGATGTAAACAAACTGACAATTGATCATTCAAAATAGAATCCTATGAAATACAATCTGGTTATTCTCTTTTTATCCATGAGCATTCCTCTGTTTCCACAGACAACGATAGTTGAGAAACAGGTCAGGGAGGCGGTTGAACGGCAACTCGAAACCTACCCCGCATCTACTCTCCGGGACCTTTACAAAAATTTCTTTCAGGACAGATATGGTCCGGGGCACCTGATCAATGATACAACGGCGGCTGGAAATTATTTACGCCGGGAACTGTCCACGATGCAGGAATCATCCGGTGAACTGATTGAGCCAACCGGCCGGGAAGGGAATTTCTACCGTGTTAATTTATCCCTGGTCAAAGAGGAAGTCATTCCATACGACATTTTTTTTGACGCGTTTGTCAGAAGTGTAAATGCCATTCAGGCTCCTCCTGTCGAAGTATGGACAAAAGAATGGGAACAGATCGAACAGATCATCCGGAACATGGAGTTGAATCTCCCGGATTATGAAAGTGATAGGAAAGCGATCGCCGGGAATCTGAAACAGGGTGAATATGTAGGCCATCACAGCAAAGCGTTTGAAGAAGCCTACTCACCTCATTACCGGATTGTCAGTAAACCTGTTTTTGAAACAGAATTGCTCCCTTTGTTACAAACCTTTCTGACAAACCCACCTGAATAATATGACCGGGACATTAGCCAATAGCGGCGCCATCTTTGTGGGAGGATGTATCGGACTGTTGATTCATTCCCATCTGCCGGAAAAAATGGTAAAAATCATTTTTCAGGGGATCGGTTTATTTACCCTGGTGATGGGTATTAACATGGGACTTACAGCGGAGCATACGATCCTGGTACTCCTTAGCCTTATTTCCGGCTCTATTCTGGGAGAAGCCATTGATCTGGATAAACAATTCCGGAGATTTTCCGAATTTGTAAAACAAAAAACCAAAAGAGGAAACGGAGAAGATGCAACTGGAGACAACCGGTTTACAGAAGGATTCGTTACAGCTTCTATGCTTTTTTGTATCGGCTCCCTTTCCATCTTAGGGGCGATCGAAGACGGGACAGGTAAAACACCTCATCTTCTTTTCACCAAATCAATCATGGATGGAATCTCTTCCATAGCACTGGGTTCTACTTTTGGAATAGCCATCGTTTTCAGTTCAGTTCCGGTGTTGCTCTACCAGGGAGGAATTACTCTCAGTGCTGCCTTTTTCATGCAATACATGAGTGAATCCATGATTGCCGATATGACTGCGACCGGAGGTATTCTACTAATCGGATTAAGCATCCGTATTCTGGAAATCAAACCCCTCAGGGTCACAAATATGCTTCCGTCCATTCTGATAATTGTATTACTTTCCTATTTTTTCGGTTAAAATCTTCTCCTCCTTTTACAGGGATAACTTCAAACGTCTATGGCTAAACAGGTACTCCTTTACCCGTTTTCATTGGCATAAGTATGGGGTCATTTATTTGTTTACCATATATAATCCGGAAAAAAATCAATTGAATTAGTTCCGGTAACCAATTGAAATCATTCCGGATTATATATGGTAAACAATAGAAAACCATTTGTTAAACAAAACTGAGTATGTGAAACCGAACCGTAGAAGATACGACCTGTTTTTACACATAAGCACCTAAAAAAGAAAAGTGCCGCCTTTTAAAAAGACAGCACTTTTACAATATGATATGGATCGTTATTACCAGATTTCCACCCGCTCCGAAGGCAGCATCCACATGGGGTCACCTTCTTTAATATCAAAGGCCTCATAGAATGCCTGCACATTCCGGACTGCAGCGTTCACCCGCCACTTGCCTAAGGAGTGCGGATCTATTTTTGTTAACCGCAGAATTTCCTCCGGACGGATATTTTGTGCCCATAAAGCAGCATATCCTAAAAAGAAACGCTGATTGTCTGTAAAACCGTCTATGTCCGCCGGACGTTCTTTGCCTTTCAATGAATTCTGATAAGCCTGGAAAGAAACCAATAATCCCCCCTGGTCCGCAATGTTTTCACCTAATGTAAAACGTCCGTTCGCATGCACCGTATCATACACGATTATATTGTCATACTGTTTTACCAGAATATCCGCTCTCTCTTTGAAACGTTCCGCATCCTCTTCTGTCCACCAATCCGTCAGGTTACCATCTTTATCGTAATGTCTTCCCTGGTCATCAAATCCATGTGTCATTTCGTGACCGATCACCACGCCAATAGCTCCATAGTTAACGGCATCGTCTGCATCCGGATTAAAGAAAGGAGGCTGCAGAATAGCTGCCGGGAAACAAATCTCATTGGTTGTCGGATTATAATAGGCATTGACAGTTTGAGGACTCATATACCAGCGGCTTCTGTCTACCGGCTTACCGGCGTCCGCCAGCATATATTCCATATCAAAGATATTAGAACGGCGTACATTCGCCCAGTAAGAATCATTCTTAATTTGTAAACTACTATAATCACGCCATTTATCGGGATATCCGATCTTTACAATGAAGGTAGATAACTTTTCCTGTGCTTTCGCTTTGGTTTCATCACTCATCCAGTCCAGCGACTCAATCCGTTCGCTCAATGCCTGTTGTAGGTTAGCAACCAATTCAATCATCTTTTCCTTCGAAGAAGAAGGGAAATATTTCTCCACATACAGTTCGCCCACTGCTTCCGATAAAGCGCCGTTCACTGTTTCCAGGGACCGTTTCCAACGGGGTTGTTGTTCTTCCTTTCCGGACATGGTCTTTCCATAAAACTCAAAATGAGCATCCGAAAACGCGTCACTCAGATAAGGAGCCGCCGTACGCAATAAATGGAAAGAGAGATAAAATTTCTGTTCTTCCAGTGACGTAGTCTTCAGTACATTATGTAATCCTTCATAATAAGGATACTGGCGCGGATTGATCTCTTCTATACCCGACAAACCCAACTCTTCAAAATAGAGGTCCCAATCCAGAAATTCACTTTGTGCTTTGAATTCCCCTACAGGTACCTTATTGTAATTCTTTTGCGAATCTCTTAACTCTTCACGTGAAAAAGAGATCTCAGCAATGCCGGTCTCAATTTTCATAACCGCATCCACTACCGCATCCGCCTGTTCCGGTGAACTACCGGTCAGAGCAAACAATTGACGAATAAACTCCTTATACGCATTCCGGATCTTCTGAGTACCTTCATCATCCAGTAAATAATAATCCCGGTCACTCATTCCTTTTCCGGATTGATAAAGCTGAACAATATTCATCAGGCTGTTTTTCTCATCCGCGTCCACAAAGATGGCAAAGAAAGGTGTAACCCCTTCCCGGTGCAACCCAGCTACTTTACGTGTCAGGTCGGCTTTGGTTACAATCTGGTTAATAGCTGCCAATTGATCTTTGACCGGGGCAAACCCTTCCTGATTCAGTTTAACACTGTCCAGGCCCATAGCATACAGGAGACCAATCTTCCGTTCAATCTCATTCTGTTCATTTGCACTCTCCGAAATCTCTTCAATCAGGGAACGCAATTGTTCCTGATTCATTTCGCGCAACTGGTCAAAAGAACCATAACGTGCATATTCGGGTGTTAACGGATTAGCTTCAATCCACCCCCCACAGGCAAACTGGTAAAAGTCATCACCCGGTGCGACAGAAGTATCCAGATGGTCCAGATTAACGGCAGGAACCTTCGCCTCTTCCTGTACGGATGATTGTTTACATCCTCCGGCAATAAAACCGGCTGCGACCAGAGGAAGAATGAAAAATCGTTTCATATTAATAATATACCTTTTTGTTTCAAAAGTTCTAATTGCGCACAAAGGTACGGAAAAAGAATAAAATTGAACCATGATTTTACCTTTATGAATGATTATTCGCCCTCCAAAAGGTTTAGAATAGATAATTTTACGTTCAGAAAAAACAACAATATTATAAGCATAAACACATGAAGAACATTTCAACATCTGCCTTCCTTTTGCTGACATTGTTGCTGCTCACTTTCAGCAGTTGCAACTCCGGCAATAAGGAAAACACTTTTGAGATTGGGAAGAAAACATTCCTGTTAAATGGTAACCCCTTTGTTATCAAAGCTGCCGAGATTCATTATACCCGTATCCCGGCTGAATACTGGGAACACCGCATACAACACTGTAAAGCACTTGGGATGAACACCATTTGTATTTACGCTTTCTGGAATATCCATGAACAAACACCCGGCGAATTTGACTTCACAGGTAACAACGATATAGCTGCTTTCTGCCGGCTGGCACAAAAACATGGCATGTACATTATGTTGCGTCCCGGTCCATACGTATGTTCGGAATGGGAAATGGGCGGACTCCCCTGGTGGCTGCTGAAAAAAGAAGACATCCAACTCCGCACCAATGATCCGTACTTCCTGGAACGGACACGCATTTTTATGAACGAAATCGGGAAAGAGCTGGCCGACCTGCAAATCACCCGTGGCGGTAATATCATTATGGTACAGGTTGAAAACGAATATGGATCGTATGCTACTGATAAAGAATATATCGCGAACATCCGTGACATAGTCAAAGATGCAGGCTTCACAGAAGTACCTCTGTTCCAGTGTGACTGGAGTTCTAACTTCATGAATAACGCATTGGATGACCTGGTCTGGACAGTAAATTTCGGAACCGGTGCTAATATCGAGGAACAATTCCGCACATTAAAAGAAATGCGTCCGAACACCCCGTTGATGTGTAGCGAATTCTGGAGTGGCTGGTTTGACCACTGGGGACGTAAACACGAAACCCGTGACGCAGAAACCATGGTAGCCGGTCTGAAAGACATGCTGGATCGTGATATTTCTTTCTCTCTTTATATGACGCACGGAGGTACGACTTTCGGTCACTGGGGAGGGGCGAACAGTCCGGCTTATTCCGCCATGTGTAGTTCGTATGACTACGATGCTCCGCTTAGCGAAGCCGGATGGACTACTCCGAAATACTTTGCCTTGCGTGACCTCATGGAGAACTATCCGGATGAAGGACAAGAGTTAGGTGAAATACCTGAAGCCTTCCCTATCATTGAAATTCCGGAAATAGAATTCAAAGAAGTTGCCTTATTGTTCGATAACTTACCTGATGCCATTGAATCAGAAGATGTAAAACCGATGGAACAGTATAATCAGGGCTGGGGTAGTATTCTGTACCGGACTAAATTGCCTGCAGTAAAAGCCGGAACAACCCTATACATCACGGAAGTACACGACTGGGCACAGGTCTATGTAAATGGTAAACTGATTGGCAGACTGGACAGACGCCGTGACCAGAACTCTATCAAGTTACCTGCTTCCGCAGCAGGGGCTCAATTGGATATCCTGGTTGAAGCTATGGGACGTGTAAACTTTGATAAAGCGATTCATGACCGTAAAGGTATTACTGAAAAAGTAGAACTGATCACGGAAGGTAACACAACTGAATTGAAAAACTGGCAGGTATACAGCTTCCCGGTTGACTATTCATTCGTGAACGATAAAAAATTCAAAGCCGGTAAAAAAGCAGACGCTCCTGCCTTTTATCGCGCGACATTTGAACTGGACAAAACAGGGGATGTATTCTTTGATATGCAAACCTGGGGAAAAGGTATGGTTTGGGTAAATGGCATTTCCATTGGCCGTTTCTGGGAAATCGGTCCGCAACAGACTCTCTTTATGCCGGGTTGCTGGTTAAAAGAAGGGGAAAACGAAATTATCATTCTCGACCTGAAAGGTCCGGAAAAAGCCTCTGTACGTGGAATCAGTGAACCTATTCTGGACATGTTACGTGCAGAAGAGCCCTTGACTCACCGCAAGGAGGGACAAAATCTGGATTTGTCCGGCGAAGAGCCTATCGCCTCCGGATCATTCACTCCGGGCAACGGATGGCAGGATGTTCGTTTCGATAAAGCAGTAAAAGCACGCTTCTTTGCATTGGATGCCCTGGATGCCCAAAATGGGAAAGACAATGCTGCCATCGCAGAATTCTACCTGTTGGATGAAAAAGGGGAACGCCTCTCCCGCCAGCACTGGCAGATCGGATATGCCAGCAGTGAAGAGACCCGTGGCGGAAACTTTACAGCTGATAAAATCTATGACCTGCAGGAATCAACCTATTGGAGTACTAAACGGGGAGATAAATATCCTCATCAACTGGTAATTGATCTCCGTGAAGAGGTAACTGTCGGCGGATTCAGCTACCTGCCACGTGCAGAAGAAGGGTATCCGGGTATGATCAAGGATTATAAGGTGTATCTTAAAATGGAACCATTCAAATATTGATAAATACGTTTAAAGTGAATAACTAACCCTCCATTTGTGGCAAAGGGAGTCAGTAGTTCAGTAGGTTTTAATAGGTTCAATATAGATAATTAATTTCTGCTGGCTCCCTAAATTCACTTATTCTAATTTCACTAATTAACTCAAACATAAGGTTTATTCTCAACTTGCGTTTATCCGTAGTCTGCGTTCCTGCAGACTACGGATTTTTTATAATTCCGGACATCTATCAGACTGAATATATGTTATATAGCAATATGGTGTAAAAAATACATCTAAATACTTTCTTTATTACAAAGTATTCGTATATTTGCGATAATTGTATTTTCGACATTCATCGATATACAACGAACAAAGAAAAACATGAAAAAACACCATCAGTATCTCCATATTTCTGCCGGATGTGTCAAAGAGGACATGACCCGGCTCATAAAAAATGAACTATATACCCTAATGAATCAGTTTTGCATCTTCCGTTCTCCGTTCCTGTTTAATGGACTCCTGTATCGCGAGACAGGAAAACCCCATATATGGTAACCGGAGAGCGGAAAGATAGCAAACGAATTTTATGTTTCGGGATTAAAATCATAAGAAAAGATACATTTTTGACAAACTAATGAAATTGAAGATGAGAACACTTTTTGTAGGTGTATTGGCTTGCATAGCTTTCACCATGAATGCACAGAAAAACGCACAGATACGCATTTACCCGGAACAGGGTACCCGGCAAATCAGCCGGCATATTTACGGACAATTTGCCGAACACCTCGGCTCTTGTATCTACGGCGGTCTATGGGTAGGCCCGGAGTCTGATATTCCGAATACGGACGGTTACAGAAATGACGTATTAGAAGCACTGAAAAACCTGCAAATCCCTAATCTACGCTGGCCGGGAGGTTGTTTTGCAGATGAATATCACTGGATGGACGGAATCGGTCCACGGGAAAACCGTCCTAAAATGGTGAATAACAACTGGGGAGGTACGATTGAGGACAATAGCTTCGGTACCCATGAATTCCTGAATCTCTGTGAGTTATTAGGATGCGAACCCTATATTAGTGCCAATGTCGGAAGCGGCACCGTGGAAGAGATGGCTAAATGGGTGGAATATATGACTTCGGAAGGGGATAGTCCTATGGCCCGCCTGCGCCGTGAAAACGGACGTGACAAAGCCTGGAAAGTTAAATTCCTCGGCGTAGGAAACGAAAGCTGGGGTTGCGGCGGAAGTATGCGCCCTGAATACTATGCTGACCTTTACCGCCGGTACGCCACTTATTGCCGCAATTATGACGATAACCGCCTGTTCAAAATTGCCAGCGGTGCCAGCGATTATGACTACAACTGGACAGAAGTACTGATGAAAAATGCCGGAGGACACATGGACGGGCTTTCTCTCCATTACTATACCGTAACCGGTTGGAGTGGCAGCAAAGGGTCTGCCACGGAATTCAATAAAGAGGATTATTACTGGACCATGGGTAAATGTCTGGAAATCGAAGACGTACTTGTAAAGCATATCCGGATCATGGATAAATATGACCCACGAAAAAAAGTGGCCTTGATGCTCGACGAATGGGGCACCTGGTGGGATGAAGAACCGGGCACCATCCGCGGGCACCTCTACCAGCAGAATACTATGCGGGATGCGTTTGTGGCCGCCCTCACGCTCAATCTGTTCCACAAATACACGGACCGTCTGAAAATGACGAACATTGCCCAGATTGTCAACGTATTGCAGTCCATGATCCTGACAAATAATGAGAAGATGGTGCTGACACCGACCTATCATATTTTTGAGATGTATAAAGTTCATCAGGATGCGACCCATCTGCCTCTGGATCTGATATGTGAAAAAGTATCTGTACGCGACAACCGTGAAGTACCTTTAGTAAGTGCTTCTGCTTCCAAAGACAACAACGGAAAAATCCATATTACCCTGGCGAATGTTGACCTTGACAATAACCAGGAAATTACACTTGACCTGAATAATCAGAAAATCAGTAAAGTGAACGGACGCATACTGACTTCCAGGTCTATTAATGATCACAATACATTCGATAATCCGGAACTGGTAAAACCGGTAGCTTTCACTGGGGCTAAAGTTGAAAAAGGCCTGGTAAAAATTAACCTGCCAGCCAAATCAATTGTAGTCCTTGAGGTAAATTGAAAAAAGATATTTTAGTAAAAACATGTTCCGGGATGTATTTAAAACGCATGCCTTTTTAAATCTTTAAAATTATCAGAAATGAAAAAATTGATTATTATTTTACTTTGCTGTATAACAATAGGAATTACTATTGCTATAA
>JAJQES010000144.1 GCA_021201565.1 Tannerellaceae bacterium | reverse complement strand
TGCTATAGAAGAATAATCAAATCTATAGAAAATCACTTATAAAATAGCATCCGGATAAGCTCATCCGGATGCTATTTTTCATATAACCAGACCTTTTCTTTCTCTACTCTTTAAGAAAATATACCCTATCAATTAACTCTTTATATAGATTCCTGTTATAGCAAAGTAATGGTTATTTATATTGCCGTCCCGGGTCAGCAACGTTCATGACTAGGGTGGTAAACGTTAACGACCCGGGCCGGTAACCTAAATGTGCCGTTGTTTCCACTCACATACCACCGTATATAACAAAAGAATAGACAGACATACACAGAAAAAGAGCATACCTTGTTCCCCGACTTGATCGGGGACCGCATTAAAACAGGCTTTATCCATTATATATTGTGACTAACACCTGTTCCTTTGCGGTCCCCGATCAAGTCGGGGAACATAGACAGGCTTTTACGGAATGCATATTGCCGGGGATTGACTAATGCCGATCTACGATTTAAAGATCCCCTTGATCCAAAAAACAACAAAATATCCCAAAAGGGTAGCAAAATAAAGACTTTGCATCATACTTTGCTACCCTTAGAACCACACTTAATATACTATATATAAATCGGTTAACCCATAAGGTGTAGCAAAGTGGCAAACTTTTCAACAAAAAAACATTTTTGTAGGAAAAGAACAGTATCAACTGTTTCTTAACATATTTGTTTTTCTGACACAACGACACCCAATTTAGTATCTTTGTAAGAGTAGGAACTAAGAATACTTACTTTTTGATAGAAAAGGAAGATATATGAGAAAAGAAGAGTATATTCTGCGGGAAGAAATATATGGAGCACACAATTACCATCCGCTTCCGGTAGTATTACAAAAAGGAAAAGGAGTCTTCGTCTGGGATACAGACGGACGCCGTTATTTTGATTTCCTTTCCGGCTATTCCGCTTTGAATCAGGGACACTGTCATCCTCATATTATACAGGCCTTATGCGAGCAGGCCGGAGAGCTGACGTTAGTTTCACGGGCCTTTTATTCTAATCTCTTAGGAGAATTTATGGAGTACACCTGCCACTTGTTTGGCTACGACAAACTCCTCCCTATGAATACAGGGGTTGAAGCTGTGGAAACGGCACTTAAACTCTGCCGGCGCTGGGGATACCGGAAAAAAGGAATCCCCTCCGGAAAAGCAAAGATCATCGTTTGTGAAAATAATTTTCACGGGCGTACTATTAGTGTGATTTCCATGAGTACAGACCCATCCGCCTATACGGATTTCGATCCTTACACACCCGGTTTTATTAAGATTCCCTACAACTCAACAGAAGCCTTACAGGAAGTAATCAGTGATCCGGAAGTCGCGGGTTTCTTACTGGAACCTATTCAGGGAGAAGCCGGAGTTGTAGTACCGGATGTGGGTTATTTACAAGCCTGTTATCAACTATGCAAAGACAACCAGGTACTTTTTATAGCCGATGAAATCCAGACCGGAATTGCCCGGACAGGGAAGATGCTTGCCTGCGACCACGAACAGGTACACCCGGATATTCTTCTGTTAGGAAAAGCCTTGTCCGGAGGTACCCTTCCGTTATCAGCCGTACTGGCTGATGATGAGATCATGCTGACCATCCGGCCCGGTGAACATGGTTCTACCTACGGAGGCAATCCATTAGCCGCCCGCGTAGGCATAGCCGCCCTCGAAGTAATAGTCACACAACAACTGGCAGCGCAGGCACAAAAAATGGGAAACCTGTTCCGGGAAGAGATCCGGAAAATAGACTCACCGATGATCCGGGAAGTCCGGGGAAAAGGATTACTAAACGCAGTGGTTACAAAACCGGATAAAGGGAAAACAGCCTGGGATATATGTATGGAATTAAAAGAAAAAGGATTAATCGCAAAACCTACCCACGAACATATCATCCGCTTCACTCCCCCGCTCATCATTACCGGAGAACAACTGAGAGAAGCGACAACAGTCATCCGGGAAACCTTTGAAAAGATCTAAAAAATCAGAATCAGGCAGCACATATTGAATTGTCAATTGTGCATTGTCAATTGTCAATTTAAAAAGCATGAAAGTAAACGTAATAGTTGTACCTCTGAATCTGGGATGTGATTGCATAGGAGCTGAACAGGCTCCTAACCATCTGCGGGAACATGGCATGATGAAGATCATCCGGAGTCACGGACACCGGGGATTCGATCTCGGTAACCTCTATATCCCTCCGGTCAGGGAAGAAGATAAATATGCCCGGGGATACCAGATGAAATACCTGGACACCATCGTAGAAGTGAATACCAATCTGGCTGAACTGGGGTATGATACGCTACGGGGAGGAGCTTTCCCGCTTATTATAGGAGGAGACCATTCACTGGGATTAGGAAGTGCCTCCGGTGTAGGGAAATGTTTTGACGATTTTGGGATCATCTGGCTCGACGCACACGGTGATCTGAATACCCATGAAACCACTCCAAGCGGCAATATCCACGGTATGCCGTTAAGTGCCCTGATGGGTCTGGGAGAAAAAGAACTGGTGAACCTCTATGCACCCGGCAACAAAGTACAACCCCGGAATGTATTTCTGGTAGGTACACGCAGCCTGGACCAGGGAGAAAGGGAACTGATCGAACGGGAGCAATTGAGTGTATATCCCATGGAGGTGATCCGGGAAAAAGGAATCCGGTTTGTAGGAGAGGATATTCAGCGAAAATTAAAAGAAAGAAAGATCCGGAATGTTCATGTCAGTATTGATATAGATAGTATCGACCCCCGCTTTGCACCCGGTACCGGCACACCCGTAGCCGAAGGACTGCTGCCGGTAGAATTCAAACAATTTATTGATTCTATCATCTCCACCAATCTGATCAAATCCATGGATCTGGTTGAACTCAACCCAATCCTTGACAAAGACGGAAAAACAACGACCCTTTGTCTGGACATTATAGACTATGTGATGCAGCGGATCTGATCCGGAGTTACTTTATACTTTCCAGATATTGTTTCCGGGTTATACCTCCATACTTTTTATTGAAAGCGTCAAAGTCGGGTTCACAATCTATTCCCATAGTTTGGAAAATACGGAGAATTTTTTCTTCACTAAAAATAGTAGGTGGATTAATTAACTGTCCGTTTTCATCCAACCCATCAATTCCCCCAGCAGTACCGTTAAGATCTACAAACTCATCATAGCCGTCCTTATTTCTAAGAAATTCATTTGCATCCATTTCCACAGAACCAAATCCCCAGTTAAAAACAATATTGATTTTATAATAAGCAGGAAGAGATAATTCTATTATACTTCTGGTGTTATTTTCACCATTCCACTTTAATTCCTCTGCTAATCCTGCTGCAGTAGAAGATCCATAATACGGATTCATTTTTCCATAAAAGGAATATCGCATAGGCATTAATATATCATCTTCTACCAACTTCTTATGAGTAACAATTTTATAATTACCCTCGAGAAATGAAGCATCCATTATTATTTCAGGATTGAGAAGTTCATGTTTTGTGATTTCTTCCAGTGCCAGATCATTTTTATCGGAAACAAAATTAAACATACGTATTATGACAGGCATCCACATCTGAAGATTAAAGTAATGCCCGGCTCCCACTTCCTTTGGAGGCCAATAGTCTTTCTTTATTAATTTAGCCAATATACCTATTAATAATCCATATACATATTGATTAGCTCCCCACCTTACACAAAAGATATCTCCTTCTTTAGCAGTTTGTCTTATTTTCGGCTTTTTTAATATTTCACTGACTTTCTTTTGCCATACAGATTCTCCGTACTTTTCCTTTACGACAGACAGTATATCTTTATCAATCGTCTGAATATCTGCAAAAGGCAATTCAGGTAGCCATTTCACGCCACATTCAACCAGAACAGTCTTATAGGTAAAGTTTATGCTTAACCGGGGTTCTTTTGATTTTTCCAGTTTCACATTCCAAACCATTAATGGTTTGGATTTACCTCGTTTAGTAAGTATACTTTGTTCCTCATCCAATAGAATAGAAGTATCGCACTCAATTTGTATCTCACCCTTTCTGCTTTGCTCACGATAAATCACTTTATGGAGTGTAGTATCATCACAGAAATAAATGATATCATACACTTCTTCCATATAATATTCTCTCTCTTTCCCTATGATTGTCCATGTAGGGTCAATTGGTTTTAACCCCAATAAAACACGTGTTGAGTTTGTAAGTATGTTTTCCATGTAAGCAAAAATAAACACATAATTCTACTTATCACTCATTTTTGTCTTTAAAAA
>JAJQES010000213.1 GCA_021201565.1 Tannerellaceae bacterium | reverse complement strand
TATAGTAACAACTTAAACTTACATCCAATTATGAACAAAAAGTTTTTATTGCCATTATTCGTAATGGTTGCTGTGGTTACTCTTTCTTCCTGTGGAGGTTTGAAACCATTAGATACTAACTTAGTAAAAGCTGAACCGCAACCATTGGAAGCAATCGGCGGACAAGTACCTGTAACTATCAATGCTACTTTTCCTGCTAAATGGTTCAACAAAAAAGCCGTTGTAACAATCACTCCGGTTCTTCGGTACGAAGGTGGTGAAGCATGGGGAACCGCTTACACTTATCAGGGTGAAAAAGTAAGAGGTAACAACCAGGTGATTCCTCAGGCACAGGGTGCGAATGTAACGATGAACTCTACATTTGCTTACAAACCTGAAATGAAGAAATCAGAATTGTATCTTACTTTTGAAGCACAGGTAGGAACAAAATCAGTGAAACTTCCTGAAATGAAAATCGGTGACGGTGTGATAGCTACTTCCGAATTGGCCTGCGCCGCTACAGCTACTCCTGCTTTAGCTGCCGACAAATTCCAGCGGATCATTAAAGAAGCTTATGATGCTAACATCATGTTCCTTATCCAACAGGCTGAACTTCGTTCTGCTGAGTTAAGAAAAAATGAACTGACAGACTGGAAACAGTTAGTGAAAGATGCTGACGAAGCTCCTAACAAAAACGTAGCCGTTGAAATCTCTGCGTACGCTTCTCCTGACGGTGGTGTAAAACTGAACACCGGCCTGGCTGAAAGACGCGAGAAAAACACTTCTACTTATTTGTCAAGAGAACTGAAAAAAGAAAAAGTAGACGTTCCGGTTGATGCGAACTATACTGCTCAGGACTGGGAAGGATTCCGTGAACTGGTTTCAAAATCCAACATCCAGGACAAAGATCTTGTATTACGCGTTCTTTCTATGTACAATGATCCTGAACAACGTGAGCGTGAAATCAAAAACATCTCTTCTGTATTCAAAGTATTAGCTGATGAAATTCTGCCTCAGCTGCGTCGTTCCCGTCTGACTGCTAACATCGAGATCATCGGTAAATCAGACGCAGAAATCAGCGCATTGGCAAAAAGCAATCCTGCTGAACTGAACGAAGAAGAAATCCTGTACGCTGCTACTTTGACGAACGATCCTGCTGAAAAAGAAGCCATTTATGTAAAAGCTACAGAATTGTTCCCCAGAAGCTACCGTGCTGTAAACAATGTAGGTATGATGCGTTTCAGAGCCGGTGACCTGGTTAGAGCAGAAGAACTGTTCAACAAAGCAAACGGTATCCAGAACAATGCAGAATCTAACATGAACTTAGGTTTGATCGCTCTGACAAAAGGAGACAAAGCAAAAGCTCAACAACTGTTCGGAAGTGCTGCCGGAACTAACGAGCTGAGCGAAGCCTTAGGAGTTCTTTACCTGCAACAGGGTGAATATGCAAAAGCTGTGAATTCATTCGGAGCAACTAAGAGCAACAATGCCGCACTGGCTCAGATCATGGTGAAAGATTACAGTAAAGCAACTCAGACCCTGAACGCTGTGCCTAACGCAGATGCTACTACTGATTATCTGAAAGCTGTAGTTGCGGCACGTACAAACGACTCTTCTGCTGTGATCAGTAACCTGAGAGCAGCCATTGCAAAAGATAGCTCACTGAAAAACGAAGCTGCAGTAGATCTTGAATTTGCAAAATATGCAACCAACTCTGATTTCGCTTCTTTAGTGAACTAATCAGAAATAAATAATAGTAGAAAAGGCTTTTCTGTAACAGAAAAGCCTTTTTTTATGGAATCAATTGGATAGAACCATTTTTTTTCCGAATATTGTATTTAGCTATTATAATTTCAGGGAGGAATAAACATGAAAAAGCTATTTGTTACTTTACTAACTCTGGTATGTATAACTGTTTGCACAAATGCCCAGGAAAATAAATCCGGCAGCTATTTATTTGAACAATTCCAGTCAGGCAAAGTAATATATAAAGATGGAAAAGTATACCAGGTTGATTTGAATTATGATTTTATGAATGGCGATTTTGTCTTTATGGATGAACACGATAATAATGAAATCAAGCTCTTTGCAGATCCTCTGAATGTAGCAGCTATTCAGGTAGAAGACAGAATATTCCTGGCAACCAAAAACGGGACGACTGAAGTTATTCAGAACAATCCTCCTATCCATGTCCAGTATAAAGGTAAAGTTCGTTTGCAGGACAAACGGGTAGGGTATGGCGGAACCTCGGCAACCGCCTCTGTCCAATCCTACTCCGGCTTCATCTCCGGTGGACGCTGGCATCAACTGGAAGGCGAAGGATCCATTCTCGCCGGTATAAGTAAAAAGTTTACGATTAATAAAGACGGAAAAAAAAGATCATTCGTAAATCAAAAACAGTTTTTGAAAATATACCAGGAAAAGAAGGAGGTATTAACTGAATATATAAAAACCAATCAGATTGATTTCAACTCTATCGGACATGTGATTGAACTCTGCAACTACGCAGCGTCCTTATAAGGAAAAAATCAACCATTCAAAACCAGTAATTCTTCTATATGTTGCCGGTCATTACTCAGCCGGGGGATCTTATGTTGTCCACCTAACTTTCCTTTCCCTTTGAGCCATTCATAAAAAACTCCGGCACGGGCCACGATTATCTGTAAAGGTTGCAGAGAAATATCTTTATATCGCTTTGCCTCATAATCCGAATTCAGGGATTGGAGATATTGGTCAAGAAGAGAAGCAAACTCATCCAAAGAGGCCGGAAGTTTTTCAAATTCAATAAACCATTGATGCAACCCTTTCGCTTTATCAAGCATAAATAAAGGAGCTGCCGTATATTCCCTCACCCGGGAACCGGTTTGCCGGCAGGCCATCTGAAGGGCCTTATCCGCATTATCCACCATCAGTTCCTCGCCAAACGCATTGATATAATGTTTTGTCCGTCCGGAAATAATAAACTTATGCGGATGTAAAGAGATAAACCGCACCGTATCCCCAATCTGATAACGCCACAAGCCACCGGAAGTAGTGATGACCATTGCATAATTTTTATTTGTCTCTACTGCCTCTAACGGAATCACCGTAGGGTTATCACTCCCCACTTCATGGATTGGAATAAATTCATAGAAAATTCCATAATCCGGCATCATTAAAAGACCAGGGTCCGAAAGATCGCTCTGAATACCAAAGAAACCTTCTGAAGCATTATAAGTTTCCATATAATGCATCCGGTCAGTCGGAATCAGGCTTTTATATTGGTCACGGTAAGGTTCAAAACTGATCCCCCCATGAAAAAAGACCTCCAGATTAGGCCACACATCAGTCAGATATTCTTTTCCGGCCTTTCTCAATATCTCTTTGATCAGGACCAGCATCCAGGAAGGCACTCCGGAAAGGCTATTCACATCCTCCCGCCAGGTAGTTTCCACCACCGCTTTAATCTTACTCTCCCATTCATCCATCAAAATGATCTTTTTATCCGGTACACGTACCAGATTCACCAATGGATTCAGATTTTGTAAAAGAACCGCAGAAAGATCCCCGTAATGAGCTTCACGGTTCAGCGGAGATGGACTATGGCTTCCTCCCAGGATAAGTCCTTTACGGGAAAAGAAACGGCTTTCAGGATTATTTTCAAGGTAGAGAGCAACACAATCAAAACCACCTTTATAGTGGCATCCCCTTAAAATATCTTTGGTAACAGGAATAAATTTACTTTTATCATTGGTAGTTCCACTACTCCGGGCATACCAACGGACGACAGAGGGCCAGAGAATGTTTTTTTCACCGTTGATCATCCGGGTAATATCTCCCTTTAAATCCTCATAAGACTGTAAGGGAATGCGTTGGGCAAATTGTTCATAAGAACGAATACTCCTGAAATCATATTTTACCCCCCACTCCGTATGTTCAGCAATAGAAAGCAGCTCGCGCAACTCCTTCCGCTGAATATCGGCAGTTTGTTCCGCAAACTGCTCCATTTGCCTCTGGCGTCTGCGAAATACAGGTAAAACTATCTTTGTTAAAATATCCATACCCTTTCGATCATTTGAACCGGATGCAAATGTAGCCATTCTCTTTTTATTTATATCTTTGTTCTGAATATAATTAACATTCCGGAAGCGGGAAGCAGTAAAAAAGTCTTAAAATATAGTCCGATATGAAAATAGGAATTCTCTCTTCAGGTGGTGACTGCCCCGGAATCAATGCTGCGATACGGGGAGTCGGAAAGACTGCTATTATGCACTATGAAATGGAAGTAATCGGAATCCACAGCGGTTTTTC
>JAJQES010000218.1 GCA_021201565.1 Tannerellaceae bacterium | reverse complement strand
CCGGCAAAAAGGCATTTGTAAGAGTCGATTTCAACGTACCGTTGGATGAAAACTTCAACATTACAGACGATACTCGTATCCGTGCAGCTCTTCCGACATTGAAGAAAATTTTAAATGACGGTGGCAGTGTAATCATTGGTTCTCACCTGGGACGTCCGAAAGGTCCAACCGATAAATTTTCCCTGAAACACATTTTACCACGTGTATCAGAACTGTTGGGTGTTGATGTACAGTTTGCAAATGACTGTGTAGGGGAAGAAGCCGCTGAAAAAGCAGCCGCACTAAAACCAGGCCAGGCGTTACTGCTGGAGAACCTTCGTTTTTATGCCGAAGAAGAAGGCAAACCCAGAGGATTAGCTGAAGACGCGACTGAAGAAGAAAAAGCAGCCGCTAAAAAAGCAGTAAAAGAAAGCCAGAAAGAGTTCACGAAGAAACTGGCTTCTTACGCAGATGTATATGTAAATGATGCATTCGGTACAGCTCACCGTGCCCACGCATCTACAGCTTTAATCGCAGACTACTTCGATGCGGATCACAAAATGTTCGGCTACCTGATGGAAAAAGAGGTAAAAGCTGTTGAGAAAGTCATGACAGATATTCAACGTCCGTTCACAGCCATCATGGGTGGATCCAAAGTATCTTCAAAAATTGATATTATCGAAAATCTGCTGGATAAAGTAGATAACCTGATCATCACCGGTGGTATGACTTATACATTTACCAAAGCACTGGGAGGTACTATCGGTAATTCTATCTGCGAAGATGACAAATTAGATCTGGCACTTGAATTAATTCAGAAAGCAAAAGATAAAGGTGTAAACCTGGTACTGGCAGTAGATGCGAAAATCGCAGATGCTTTCAGCAACGATGCAAATACCAAATTCTGTCCCGTAAATCAGATTCCTGACGGATGGGAAGGTCTGGACATCGGCCCTGAAACAGAAAAGATCTATGCTGACGTAATCAAAAAATCAAAAACTATTCTTTGGAATGGTCCTACCGGTGTATTTGAATTTGATAACTTTACCCATGGGTCACGTTCAGTAGGTGATGCTGTTGTGGAAGCTACCAAAAACGGAGCCTTCTCATTAGTAGGGGGTGGCGATTCAGTAGCCTGCGTAAACAAATTCGGTATCGCAGACAAAGTATCATACGTATCTACCGGTGGTGGTGCACTGCTGGAGGCAATTGAAGGAAAAGAACTTCCGGGTATTAAAGCGATCAGAGGCTATTAATCAATTGACAATGCACAATTGACAATTGACAATTAAAGAAATTCATTACATGGGCCGGGCATTTTGTCCGGCCTTTTTTGTATTCAATAATAAATTGATACCTCTTAAACAGAATTTTGTTATAATTTATATCTTATTGACTTCAATAATAGCATTTATTTAACCTTCTGCTTTTCTTTCAGTTTTTTTCTATTAAATTGTCGCAATGTTTCAATTCTTTTAAACAATATGTAACTCAAATATCGTATCTTTGTAAACAATAAGCAAATCTACAATCAACAGATGGAAAAATTAAAACATGAGTGTGGTGTCGCTATGATCCGGTTACTGAAACCATTGGAATATTATCATCAGAAATATGGTTCCTGGATGTACGGGCTGAATAAGCTTTACCTACTGATGGAGAAGCAGCACAACCGGGGACAGGAAGGAGCCGGATTAGCCTGTGTGAAACTGGAAGCCCAGCCCGGGGAGGAATATATGTTCCGTGAACGTGCGATGGGAACCGGCGCCATTACTGACATCTTTGCTGCGGTACATGAACAATATAAAGGGATCGAAAAGGAAAAACTTTTAGATCCCTTTTATGCGAAAAATAAGCTCCCCTTCGCCGGTGAACTCTATATGGGCCACCTTCGATACAGTACTACCGGCAAGTCCGGTATTTCTTATGTCCATCCGTTTCTGAGACGTAATAACTGGCGTGCCAAAAACCTCGCCCTTTGTGGTAACTTCAACCTCACCAATGTGGAGAAGGTGTTCGATCAGATCACCGCTACCGGACAACACCCCCGGATCTATTCTGATACTTACATCATGCTGGAACAGATGGGGCACCGGTTAGACCGGGAAGTAGAACGACTTTTCACAAAAAGCCAGGAAGAAGGTCTGACCGGAATGGAAATTACGCACGCCATCGAAAACCAGATGGATCTATCCAACGTACTCAAAGATTGTACTCCCATTTGGGACGGAGGATACGTAATATGCGGACTGACCGGAAGCGGAGAGACATTCAGTATGCGGGATCCCTGGGGCATACGTCCTGCCTTTTATTATGTCGACGACGAGATCATGGTATTAGCCTCCGAACGCCCGGTGATCCAAACCGCCATGGACGTACCGGCCGGAGCGATTAAAGAGCTAAACCGCGGAGAAGCCCTCTTCGTGTCCAAACAGGGAGAAGTAAAAACAGCTCAGATACTCCAACCTAAAGAAAACCAGGCCTGCTCTTTTGAACGGATCTACTTCTCCCGTGGAAGTGACCAGGACATCTACCGGGAGCGGAAAAAACTGGGAGAGAACCTCGTTCCCCGTATCCTGAAAGCAGTTGATAATGATTTGCAAAACACAGTTTTTTCCTTCATTCCCAATACGGCAGAGGTAGCCTATTTCGGGATGCAGGAGGGATTAAATGAGTACCTTAACCAGATCAAAAAAGACTGGATCGCCGACCGTTCCCACCTGCTGCAGGAAGACGAACTGGAACAGATTCTTTCCATGAAAGTTAGATGTGAAAAAGTTGCCATTAAAGATATAAAATTACGTACCTTTATAGCGGAGGGTAACAGCCGCAACGATCTGGCAGCCCACGTATATGATATCACTTACGGAAGTATTCGCCCGGGAATAGATAATCTGGTGGTAATAGATGACAGTATCGTAAGAGGTACTACGTTGAAACAAAGCATCATCAAAATTCTCGACCGGTTACAGCCGAAAAAAATAGTGATTGTATCATCGTCGCCGCAGGTTCGTTATCCCGATTATTACGGGATCGACATGTCACGCATGAATGAGTTTATCGCCTTCCGGGCAGCCGTAGCCCTGCTGGAAGAAGGAGGCCGTGAAGATGTGCTGCTGGTGGCCTATCAGAAAGCGAAGAAACAACTGGCGCAACCCAACGGAGAAGAGGTCAACTACGTAAAAGAGATTTATGAACCCTTCACGGATGAAGAAATCTCGGCCAAAATGGTGGAACTATTAACTCCCGCCGGCACACGGGCCAAAGTAGAGATCGTCTACCAGACATTGGAGGGCCTGCACAACTCCTGTCCCGGTCATCCGGGTGACTGGTATTTCTCAGGCAATTACCCAACGCCGGGAGGGACCCGTCTGGTGAATAAAGCATTTATTCATTACATGGAAGAAGAATATTTCAATAAAGGGATAAAAATAGCATTTTGAAAGTAAAAACAAAATATGCAAACAGACAGAACAGCAACATTGATTTTAGATGACGGAAGTGAATTCCGGGGATACTCTTTTGGCTATGAAAAACCGGTAGCCGGAGAAGTTGTATTTAATACTGCCATGACCGGATATCCGGAAAGTTTAACAGATCCATCCTACGCAGGACAGGTTATCGTATTAACTTATCCCCTGGTAGGGAATTATGGAGTACCCGACCGTTCTTTTCGCGGCGATGGAGTAGCCACCTTTATGGAAAGTGAGAAAATCCACTGCGAAGCCATCATCATCAGCGATTACAGTCATGAGTTCAATCACTGGAATGCTGTCGAAAGTCTGGGCGAATGGTTAAAGAACGAACAGATACCCGGTCTCTACGGCATTGACACCCGCGCACTCACCAAACTGCTGCGCGAAAAAGGAAGTATGAAAGGCAAGATCGTATTTGATGACCCACAGGCCATTGAATTCCGTGATCCCAATGCTGAGAATCAGGTAGCCAACGTCTCCTGCAAAGAGGTAATCACCTACGGAGAAGGCGAAGGAAAGAAAAAAGTCGTACTGGTTGACTGTGGTGTAAAACACAACATCATCCGCTGCCTGGTTGACCGCAACCTGACCGTCATCCGTGTTCCCTGGGATTATGACTTTAATCAACTGGAATGGGATGGCTTGTTCATCAGTAACGGCCCCGGCGACCCGGACACCTGTGACGCTGCCGTTCAAAACATCCGCAAAGCACTCGAAGGCGACAAACCCGTTTGCGGGATCTGCATGGGTAACCAACTGTTGGGCAAAGGAGGAGGTGCGTCGATCTACAAACTCAAATACGGACACCGCAGCCACAACC
>JAJQES010000513.1 GCA_021201565.1 Tannerellaceae bacterium | reverse complement strand
TACTTTTTTTACACAAAATGGCGTTTTTTGTAATATTTCATAGGTATAATGCGTATAGAAGTTAACCATTAAATTATATTTGTGCCGGAACATTCAACAAACTAATATGAGCAAAAAACATCTTCTCTTAACGCTGCTTTTTGTATTAACAGCCTGTCATCCCCAAACCCGGGAAAGACAGATACTTTATGGAATAGAAGTCGAACCCGTCGATCTTTATCAATATTCCGTTAGCCGTATGGAGGATCTACCGGAAAATATATGGGAAGAAGAAACCTATATTCTCCTGGTCCCGGGGAGAGCGGAAGAGATGTTTGCCAGGGCGCAAAAGATCCGCATACAGGACGGGAAAATATATATTCTGGATAAAAGAGTGCGAGACCATTACCTGCTGGTGTATAACCAGGACGGACACCCCCTTGGGCGTGTCGGCAACAAAGGAAACGGACCGGGAGAATATATCCATATTACCGACTTTGATATAGCAGGCGATGGGACCATCTGCCTCATGGATGTGTATATGGGCACAGTCGTACTCCACCGGTACGATCCGGCATTTCAGTATATAGATAAAACAGAATTACCCTTCCAGGCCGACCTGTTCATCTGTTTACCCGGCGGCCGGTTTCTGTTTAGCCTGTCCAACTGGAATACCGGTGTGGGACAGGGACAACGGATCCTGGTGACGGATCCGGAGTTCAATCCCCAACATCTCCACATGCATTATGAAGATATTTATGACGATGCCTACTGGGTGTCAGGATATTCCCTTATCCGGG
Source organism: Tannerellaceae bacterium (assembly GCA_021201565.1). Lineage (GTDB taxonomy): Bacteria > Bacteroidota > Bacteroidia > Bacteroidales > Tannerellaceae > UBA4116. The sequence goes on along the minus strand of JAJQES010000513.1, from coordinate 3,503 downwards.
AAGGAGATAAGATCTCCCTGTACCGTCCCATAGAAGAGTATGTCTATTTGCTCGACCAGACCGGCCGGCCGGAAAAGATCTATGAAGTCAGTTTCGGAAAACATACTGTACCCATCCCGGCCCGTAAGGAAGTAGAAAAACACCTGGCTGATTTCAGTAATTACAGCTTTTTACGGGATTTTGTCCGGATCAGTGACCCATATATCGTTGGTAAAATGACAGACAAAGGCATCATCCGGCTATTCATAGCAGACAGGGAAAACCGGACCTGTTATATGAGTGAGTCCATTGATGACTCTCATTATACTCATCTGATAGGCTATGAAGACGGCTACTTTATCTCCTACATCGAATCCGACCGCTACCTGCTGGATAAAGAAGATTTCTCATACCTTCCGGAGCATGTGCAAGCCCATTTGGCCACCGATAGTCCCGTACTCCGTCTGCAAAAACTGAAGTAAGTCCCCACAACAGACCCTCTGTTTCTATACAGCCGGCAAACAGCGTATTACCGCCGGTTATCCGGATTTTTTTATTTATGGCATAACAAAACTATCTTTGTAGCAGTTTTAGAAAAATACAAGATAGAAGAACAGATAGATGGAGATAATACAGCAGTGGTTAAATGCTGCAAATGACTTTTTATGGACCTACATCCTGATCGGATTGTTATTAGGTTGCGCCATTTGGTTTACAATCAAAACCCGTTTTGTACAGTTCCGCATGTTAGGAGAGATGGTCCGTCTGCTCGGTGATTCCGGAAACACCCATACCAAAGGCGAAAAACATATCTCCTCCTTTCAGGCGTTTGCCGTTTCACTGGCCAGCCGGGTCGGTACCGGTAACCTGGCAGGAGTAGCCACCGCCATTGCTATTGGAGGCCCCGGAGCTGTTTTCTGGATGTGGGTCATCGCTCTGTTTGGAGCCTCCAGCGCCTTTATTGAATCCACCCTCGCACAGCTATATAAAGTAAAAGGAAAAGACTCCTTTATAGGCGGGCCCGCTTATTACATGCAAAAAGGACTGGGCCTTTCCTGGATGGGCATCCTGTTTGCCGTCCTCATCGCCATCACATTCGGCTTTGCCTTTAATTCAGTACAAAGCAACACATTATGTGCCGCCTGGGAACAGGCCTTCGGGATAGACATCGCCTGGCTGGGCGGATTTATCACCATGATGACCTTAGGAGTTATTTTCGGGGGAATCCAGCGGATCGCTAAAGTAAGCAGCATTGTCGTGCCGGTAATGGCTCTCTGTTATCTCGTCTTAGCGTTAGGGATCGTGTTATTCAATCTCAAAGAACTGCCGGAAGTGTTCCGCCTCATCTTTGCCAATGCCTTTGGATGGGAACAATTTGCCGGAGGTAGTATAGGCGCAACCCTGATGCAGGGAATCCGCCGGGGATTATTCAGCAATGAAGCCGGTATGGGATCCGCTCCCAACGTAGCAGCCACCGCCGACGTATCCCATCCTGTCAAACAAGGGTTGATCCAGGCATTAGGAGTATTTACCGACACGTTAGTCATCTGTACCTGTACCGCTTTCATCATTCTGTTCAGCCATGCCGGGATAGACGGAAGCCTCAACGGCATTCAGTTAACCCAGCAGGCACTCACCAATGAAATAGGTAACTTCGGAAACATCTTCATTGCCATTGCGATTTTCCTGTTTGCTTTCAGCAGTATTATCGGTAACTACTATTACGGCGAAGCCAATATCCGCTTTATCACCAACCGTCGCAGCGTACTGCTGGTATACCGTCTGTTGGTAGGAGGGATGGTATTGTTTGGGGCCCTCACCAGTCTCGACCTAGCTTGGAGCCTGGCAGACGTTTTCATGGGACTCATGACTTTTTGCAATCTGGTCGCTATTATCCTGCTGGGACGCCAGGCATTCCTGTTATTAAAAGATTACAGGCAACAGAAACAAGCCGGAATAACCGATCCCGTTTACCGGAACGGAACCATCCCCGACCTGAAAGACAAAGGAGAATGCTGGTAAAAAAAGTCCTTCTCTGAGTCCCGAAGGGACGCCCTATCTTAGCCCAGGGCAACGCCCTGGGTTTGAATCCGTTGTCTCTGTTGAGTCCTGAAGGGACGGCATAAATTACGATCTATTGATCTATTGCTATTTTATTATGCCGTGCTTATTCTTATGATTTATGCAAAGGAAAACTGATAATTTTTATCATATGGCTTATTATTTTTAATCACCGCAAACATGGTTAATACCAGTTTAGCCCTAATGGCATTTAGAACTAACATCTTCGCTTTCCCCTCTGCTGTTTTTCTTAAATAGTACTCTCTTATTCCTCCCTGTGTTCTGATGGCTGCCATTGCGGCCATATGAAGGAGTGTTTTAATGGATTTGTCGGCCCTGTGTGAGACTCGTCTACGGGTTTTTAAGGAACTACCCGAGGTGTGTTCAAAAGGAGCCACGCCAGCATGAGAACAAAACTTGCGGCCATTTTCAAAGTCTGTAAATCCATTTGTTTCTATGATCATTTTAGTGGCAACACGAGCCCCCACTCCCACGATTGACACAAGAAGGGTATATTGCCTGCAGAGGACTTGATTTTCATCAATCGTCTGAGCAAGCTGCCGATCAATCTCATCGATAAGTTCATCCAAAAGCCCGATGGCTTTTTCCAGCCGGCTTTTCTTTTGCCTATATTCTTCAAAGGCCATAAACTGTTTCTGATCTTTTAACTGGGCCTCATATTTGGCACGATCCACCACATATAAGTCTCGCTCGCCGGTGAGTGCTTTAAGTCTGGATAAGCTACGATCCGCAAGAGAATATAATTTTTGCCGGTCCTGATAACGAAAACCATAAAAAGCGATCTTACGGGCATCTATCTTATCATTCTTTGCACGGCTGACTCCCGAGCGGTATTTTATCTCAGAGGGATTCTCAATCCATACCTTATACCCTTGCTCAGTGAGTAAACAAAGGGGATAAATATAATGACCGGTATATTCGGCACAAATAAGAAGATCTGCAGGTTGTAGGTTGTAAAACCTAAGGACCGAAAAAACATACTCCTGTAAAGAGCTAAGAGTATTTACGATTACTTTCTCCTGTAAAATACGCTCTCCATCATACAGACAGACATCTAATTTTTCTTTACTTACATCCATTCCAATTACTAACTTTTGCATAACTTTGTCAGATAAGGACAAAAAGAAAAGAAGGGAGAGAGGCAAAATAAGCCTAAGAACCTTAATAAGGTCTACTCAAATTCTTATCTGGGTTTTTATTTTGCCATAGAACTGAAAGAGCCTAAATAAGCACATAAGATTCATTCTTAGCCAGCACTAAAGGTTGTCTGTCAGTCCTCCTTTCTTTTTGTATTTGATTTATACTATACCAAATATAAAACCTATCAATTTATTTACAAATCTAAGGTACAGCACTCCTTTTCTCTTATCATCTATTACCCAGGACGTTTGAACTGCCCCCCAAAAGTTGGACAGTTAATTTTGTTGTAAAGAAAGGGAATA
>JAJQES010000347.1 GCA_021201565.1 Tannerellaceae bacterium | reverse complement strand
TCTGACCAGAAAGTCCCGGAGGGACGCCCTATCCCAGCCCAGGGCAACGCCCTGGTTTTGAATGCATGGGTTGTATTGAGTCCTGAAGGGACGGCATAAATTACGATTTATTTATCTGTCACTATTTTATTATGCCGTGCTTACAGCACTCCTTTCCTCTTATCATCTATTACCCAGGGCGTTGCCCTGGGCTGGGATAGGGCGTCCCTACGGGACTCAACAATGTGTTTGCCCATTGATCCATCACCATCCACACCATAATATATCCTTTTGTACCGGGCTAACATAGGGTCCTCCGGGACGTAAAGGGAGGCCGGTACACACAGGAGGGTAAGTGTGAGGGAGTTAATATTTAAAATATTTATCTGTCAAAGCGGTTTTATATGTTTTTGAGCATAAAAATGCGGAGTAAAATGAAAAATAATATGTTTTATAGCATATTTCTCGGAAATTATGCGTATCTTTGTATTGTAATTAAAAGACAAAGTTGTTTAGGTTACTAGTAAAAACGTTCTTCCGGAAGGGGAGAACCATTTAAAATTGAAATTATGATGATGATGACTAAGAACAAAGAATGCCAACGTACGATAGCTATGTTGCGTTACCAGGCAGAACGTTATCAGGCAATGGGTAACGGTTCAATGAGTCAGCAGTTAAATGCCAAGATTCGTCGCCTGATGAAAGAGATGGATACTGTTGCAGTTCAACACTGATACAAAAGAGATATCTGCAACTGAGTAAAAACCAAGACTATGAACATGTAAAAAATCTCTTCTCTTACCCATAGGGTAACACAAGAGATTCCTGCTGTAAGGCTTTCCGCAACAATAAGCGAAAAGCCTTTTTTATTTTCAAAAATCCTCCCCGCAACACCCCCGGAGGGGGAGCTTTTATAATCCGTTGTCCACCCGCTGGCGTGGAATTCCTGCTGGCACGGAAGCAGAGTTCCGCGCCAGCCTATAGCCAGCCTATAAATTGCAGCGGATCAGCATCTCCTCCCCTTCGGGGAGGCCGGGAGGGGCTTCCTCCCTTACCTTCTGGCTCCCAGGGGAATGGAAAGTCCTAACTGGATATTCACCCCTTTGCTGCTGACCGGTATAAATTCGCTGTTAACGTGTGGGATGATGTAGTCGCTGGCCAGGAAGAAATGCACTCCACGGGTCGGCACGAAGTTGAGCGCCAGCCCGAAGGTGTCGAAACGGCTGTGTACAAAGGAGTAACTGAGGGCTCCCTCAAACCATTGTACCGGACGATAGGTAACACCCAGCGTAGTTTCTGTTACATTAGTCATACTATTGAAGTGGGTTGTAGAAAGAAGACCCGCGGATAATAGGTTTTTCAGGATTTCATACTCCAGCCCGATGTTCATGTTGGTACGTAAACCGGTGGTACGTCCTTTGGAGGCACCTTCTTTGAATTTGATAATCTCTTCTAACGTATCCTTGATCTTATCCAGATCTTCTTTCAGGGAGGAATTATCCTTGTCATTGAAATCCATCTCAAAATTTCCGGTCACGACCTGATCCTCCAGTGTAGAGTATAGGTTGCTGGTGTTTCCTTTTGACCACGAAATCAGTCCCAGGTCGGTCAGTGCGAAGGAGAAGGTCAACCGTTCCAGGATGTCGGCCGGAGTACCGCAGGTTAAGTCTGCTAACCCGGCAAGCGAGTAAGTGGCCCCTAAATCAAAACCAAATCCTACACCCGGAATACCAAACCCTTCTTTCCATTGGAATTTATCCAATTTGTCTTCCTCATCAAATTCCGGACGGATACCGGGTGCGGAGGCCTGGAGAGTGGCATGGGAACGGATAATCCATTCGTCCAGTCCGGCATTGACCTGCAAATCCCGGATATAGGCATCGAAGTCGGCAAACCCTAATAACAGTTTCGCTTTGGCTCCCAGTACAAGGTGGTTGTCCAGGAACGGGCGGGAGTGGGCGACCCCTATTTCCGCGTACGCGTTGGCTTTTACCCGGGTATCTTTTACATTATAGTAAGAGGGTTCATTCATTGCGAACCCTTTTTTCATCAATTCAAATGCGGAATAGGGAACACTGGCGTCCGCGTGCGCTTTGATATTGAAATCCACATTCCAGAATCCGCTCCCTTTAAACCATCCCAGCGAAAACAGCGAGTAGCTGACATCCATATTCAGGCGGTTGTTATTAGATATACCTTTTAAGAATTGATCCGCTGATACGTCTTTGTGCATAAAGCTGAGCAATTCACCATTGCGGGGGAAGGTGAGATGATCCAGGTTGAGCGTATTGGTTTTTACATCTGCATACACATTATTCAACACGATAGGCATCCCCAGGTAAGGCTGCTCCGGCCGTAAAGCCGGGTTCAGGGAAGTCCGGTTTGAATAGGTCTTCATAAAATAACTGGTGTTGGTGAGCTGGGCAGAGCCGTACACAACAGAAGTGAACAGGATGGTAAGCGTGATCAGTAATCGGTTTGTATAGATTGTTTTCATTATGTTTGATGGATTAAAAGATTAAAGTTCCCAGGAAATTCCGGCCGTTGATTTGAATCTCAGTTTGTTGATAGTGATATGGTCCGAATTATTCAGTTTCACCTCCCTGCCGGCAATCCGGAAATTAAAGCCCAGGTGTTTTGCTTTCTTCAACTCCGGAATATTTGCTTTTGTGATCGGCAAAATGATTTCCAGTTCATTGGTTCCATTTGTTAATTTAGAAGTTGTAATATCCAACGGAATTTCTTCGTTGTTCTGGTCATATACCGTTAATCCTACTGTTACCGTTATATTGGCCTGGGTGTTGGCTCCTCCTAACTGGATGATCACATCATCGGCGGCAATAATAAACTCTCCTTCATTGTTGAATAGTTTATCCGCGATATCATCACTGAATACATCTTCCATCATCTCTTCAAACGAGATGCCGATGGTTTTAAAGTCAAACGGAATGTTAAAGGTATACTCCGCGTCAAGTACGGAATTTTCATACAGGAAGAACCCTTCTTCCCTATCTGTTGCTGTTTTCGCGGTGATCTCGTAGGCTAACGCCTGCGGTTTGGTTTCGATCAGCTTGTTTAAATCTCTCTCGAGGAAATAGTCTCCTCTCTCTATCTCATAGGAAGTGATCAGATGTTTTGTGCTGGCTGTCTGAAACTCGTCAGGAGCCTGGAAGAACATTCCCTTATTTCCTGTTAATTTAGTGAGAAGAATATCTTCGGTTCCTCCGGTAGATTCCATTTTATCAACCGACATGTTCAGGTTGAACCCTACATTCGTTGTCAGTTCAAATTCCATCTGGGAACGATTCAGTGTGAAGTAATCGCCCTCCTGGAAGATGTCCCCCAGCGCGTCCATATCTGCTACCTCTCCGTCTATCTCTTTCCGGAAATCAGCCATTGCATAGATTATCGAAGGAACCAGGTTTTCTGTATGGATCACCATATAAAATTTGTGCTCTTCACCGTTGAATGCAAGAGGATTGTCTTCATCACTCTTTTTATTCAGGGTTACGGAATAGAGAATATCTTCGTCTGATGTGTAAGCAAAAGTGTCTATGGCAAGCGGTCCGAACTTATAACGGCCGGTCGCGTTCAGCTCACTGGCATCAATCGTAAAGGCTACGTGTCTTTTCCCTTTTACATTCGGATGGTCAAAGAATGAAACGGCATCCGGGAAGGCCATATCCACATCCACTGTATATACCCCATCAGGGAAGTTAATATCATTCAGAAAGAGTTCAATGTAGACTTCGGAAGATTCAAATGAAACTTTCTGAATAGTTATATCCCAGTCCTCGCTCTCATCCGTTTCCGGTTCATCTATTTTATATTCCAGGGTTTCCTCTGTAACGATCCTGTATGCTTCCCCGGCAGGCAGGGCAGAAAGAAGCTCAGGGTCTACCTCATATTTTTTTTTGGTTTCTTTAGGCTCTACTTCTCCCATTTCAAAAGTAGGCATGTCGATATCCAGTATCCCTGTATAGAGCAGCGATACATTCCCGGCACCGTCATAGGTGAATTTCGTCTCCCCTCTGCTTTCCAGCAGGGAGTCTATCCGGATAGGGGCCACATTGCCTAAGGGGACATTCCCGATCTCAAAGGTGACTTCTTTGTTCAGATTGTCCCAGTCGTAATTCTTATCTATACACGAGTTCAGGGAAAAAAGCATACTCAACCCGAGGGCGGTAGCTGTTAGGTATTGTTTTTTCATCACTAAAGGAGTTATTTGTAAATGTATCAATCGGGCGCAAAGATATAATTTATTTATTTTACGTTTTTATGTTTTCCGGTGAAAATATTAACAT
>JAJQES010000094.1 GCA_021201565.1 Tannerellaceae bacterium | reverse complement strand
ATAGTCTATCATCTTATGTCAATTTATTACGAACAAAATTACAGGAAATAATTTAAATTGAACTACTTTTGCTATTCGTAAATTTAGATTGTCAATTCTCAATTGTCAATTGTCAATTTTAAAAGGATGAAGACTCTCCGGACACTACTATATATAATTTGTTTTATTACGCTACTTGCCTCCTGTAACTCTACTAAATATGTGAGTAACGGGGAATATCTGCTGGAGAAAAACGTTATTCATTCAGATAATAAAGAATTTAAGTCTATTGATCTTAAATCGTATGTCCAACAGCAACCTAACTTTAAGGCGTTTGGACTTATGAAATGGCAGTTGTATGTTTATAACTGGTCATCAGCCAAAAGACCTTATACCTGGTGGAATAAGCAGTTGCGACGTATAGGAGAGGCACCGGTTATATTGGATACTACCTTAGTAGCCCGTTCCATTGACCAGTTAGAACGTTTTTTTGTCAATAAAGGATATGTAAATGCCGAAGTGACTGCGGTGGTTGATACCAGTCGGAATAAAAAGGCAGCTGTGAACTATTATATTCATAGTAATAAACCTTACCGGATTAGCCATTATGACATCAATCTGTATGACCCGGTTATTGATAGCATAGCTCATCTGACAGGTTCCCGTGCCCGTTCGCGAAATGGTTTTTCTTCTCCTTTCCGGAATACTGCAGATGATTATGCATCGTTAGTACAACCGGGTATTCTATTTGACCGGGATGTGCTGGATCAGGAACGCCAACGGATTTCCACTTTATTGCGACGCCGGGGGTATTATAAATTCAATAAAGAATATTTGGCTTATCTGGCTGATACTACCTATCACGACCATGGAGTGGATCTGGAGATGCAGCTGCGTCCCTATCGTCAGGTAATGACCGATGGCAGTATCCAGGAAGGGCCGCATCAACAATACTACATAAAAGATATTACCATCCTGACAGATTACGATCCCTTGCGGTTTGAAGGAGAAGTTTTTACTCCCACAGATTCTGTATATGTCGGTGATATTAAAATTGTTTACGGACAAAGTGGACGTATGTTACGCCCCAGTGTATTACGTAAAAGTAATTACATTCGTCCTGACAGATTGTATAATGACCGGACAGTAGATCTTACTTACTCTTCCTTAGCCTCTTTCCGGGCCTTGAGTAATGTTAACATTCGGTTTGATGAGTTTATGGAAAATGATACCATGAAACTAAGTGCCTATATTCTTACGACCCCTGCAAAAGTCCATGGGATTGGTTTCGATGTGGAAGGTACAAACTCAGCTGGTGATCTCGGATTTGCTGCCAGTATGAATTATCAGCATCGGAATCTGTTTAAAGGGTCTGAAGTCTTTTCAGTGAAAGTACGTGGTGCTTATGAGTCCTTAACTCAAAGTACGTATGCCGGGAGTAGCTATTGGGAGGTAGGAGGAGAGACTTCGCTGACTATTCCCCGGTTTGTTTTTCCGTTCCTGAAAGAGGATTTCCGGCGCCGTTTGCGGGCTACTACTGAATTTCGTGCCAGTTATACCCGTCAACGCCGTCCGGAGTATGAACGGGCGATTGTTTCCGGAGGATGGAATTATATCTGGCAGGATCGTACCAATACTTTAGCACGGCACACGTTTAAATTATTAGATGTGGATTATCTCTATTTACCCCGTATAGATGAATCGTTTAGAGATAGTTTGCCGCCAAGTACCCGCCAGTATCATTACAACAATCAATTTATTGTGGGGATGGGATATTCGTTCTCTTTCAATAGTTATAATCCCCAGAACCGACAGCGTAACACTCATTCGTTCCGGATTGCATTAGATCTGGCAGGGAATGTCCTGTATGGGCTTTCCAAACTGACGAATGCAAAAAAGAACGAACTGGGCCATTATCAGTTATTCGGGATTGATTATGCCCAGTTTGTAAAAGGCGATTTTGATTTCAGCAAAGGAATGATCTTAGATAGTCGTAACCGGATAGCTTATCATATCGGATTCGGCATAGCTTATCCGTATGGTAATGCAGAACGGGTGCCTTTTGAACGGCGTTATTTTTCAGGTGGAGCCAATAGTGTGCGTGGTTGGTCTGTCCGCTCTTTAGGACCCGGTAGTATGCCGAAAGAGAATGCCTCCTTTCTGACACAGGCGGGGGATATCCGCTTTGACGTAAATTTGGAATACCGAAGCCGGTTATTCTGGAAACTGGAAGGAGCTGCTTTTCTGGATGCGGGTAATATATGGACCATCCGGAAATATGATGACCAACCCAAAGGAAATTTCCAGTTTGATCGCTTCTATAAAGAAATTGCTTTCTCCTGGGGGATAGGTGCCCGGTTAGATTTTGATTTTTTCCTGATCCGTTTGGATGCCGGTTATAAAATCTACGATCCCCAGGCCACTAGCAAACACAAATGGGCTATAGCCAATTCCTCCTTCGGCAATAATTGCGCCATCCACTTCGCCGTCGGCTACCCCTTCTAACGAAAAAAGAGAAAAACTATTTGCAAGTTTCAATAAAAGCACTACCTTTGCACACGCAAAAAGGATGGTCGGGTAGCTCAGTTGGATAGAGCAACAGCCTTCTAAGCTGTGGGTCCTGGGTTCGAATCCCAGCCTGATCACGGAAAAGGTGGACAACACCTATACAATATAAAGACAGAAGTTTATAAATCAACGATTTAAAGACTTTTGTCTTTTTTTATGCAGTCATTTTAAGAAATCAAAAAGACAAAATCTGACCGGAAATCGTTCCTAAATCGTTCCTAAGGTGAGAACGCATAATAATAGGAACCATTTACACATAAGTCACTCATTATTCGCTATTTGTCTCACTTGTTTTGTTGGCTTTTTGAGTAAGAAATAGTAAATTTATTCACTCTAAAAAGTTCAATGTATGATGCAAAAAAGCACTTTTAGTATCCTGTTTTTTCTTAGAACAGATCAGCCAAAGAAAAATGGTGAGGTTATGATTCGGGTAAGAATCACGATCGATTCCAAATCAGTCACATTAAGTACCCAGTTATTTATACATCCTGATGATTGGAATAAAGTCACAGGAAGGGCTATGTCAAACAGAAAAAGAAGAAATACCGATACCGTTACCCGTATAAATAATTCACTGGATAATCTGAAAGTGAAAATTCAAAAAGTCTATGATAAATATTGTGATGAACGAGGCTTTGCTTTGCCCGAAGATATAAAGAATAGTATTTTAGGTAAAGAAGAAAAAAAGAAATCTATCTCTTATTACTGTGAAGAATATCTGAGCCTCAAAGCCCAAAAGGTTGGAATTGGCATTGGTGATAAAGCGTTTCACAGATAGGAAGTAACAAGAGATCGTTTTTTTGAGTTCATTAAACTCAAATATAAAAAGTCAGACCTTTATCTAAAAGATTTAACCCCTGTAATTATTGATGGATTCTATATGCACTTTAGAAAGAAGTGAACAAATGGCCGGAATACTCACGAGGATTAAAAAAAATACTCACGAGCGTTGTATGGGAAACTCACGAACTTTGCCTCCCGGTACTCACGAACAAATGATGCTGAACTCCCCGGCGTTTTGAAAAATGTTCATCAGGAGTGTGATGTCTGTTTTTGTGTTTATTACGATCTGGCAGTGTTGCCGGATTTTTAAACCAAAAAATGGCCTGCTGTTGCAGCCAATGTTCCTAAAAATATGGAAAAGAATGCTATAATAGGAACAGGCTTTTTATCTTCATGGCCTACATGTATGAGCATCGGCGTCATGAATAAAATCCCTAATATTCCTCCTTTGAGCCACCAGGGGAGGAAGGGAATGTCAATTAATACGATGATTGTTGAAGTAACAAAATAGTGGATAAAGGCTGAAATGGTTGAATACCGGGGCAGCTTTTGAAGTATCATCGGGATGATGTCAATGATTCCAATGACAATTCCAATCCCCAGGGCGGTTATTAAACTGTTCATGTGATTAAGAAAAAATGCGGTGTACTACTTTTTCAAAATCACTGAATGTCTGATCGTCCAGCTCGAACTGTAAAATCAGTTCTTTATCTGTGCGGATCTCGTTGGCTATTTCTTCTGTTAGTAGTAAGCGGAGTTCATTCCGGTTCAGGGTGTACGAGATGCTAGAAGGCAGAGCCGTAGTGCTGTATCCCTGGTCGTCTTTTTCTATCCAAAATTCTTCGTCCTCTTCCGGGGTGCGCGAGATGGCTACATATTCGTAGGCATCGGAATAAGGGAAATATAAACCGTCAAAATCATCGTCTTCGTAATCGTAGGAATTAATCTCTACTTCAAGTGCTTTTAATA
>JAJQES010000069.1 GCA_021201565.1 Tannerellaceae bacterium | reverse complement strand
GGAGAATATATCATAAACAATCCTTACATTTGCACTTCTACAAGTAACCAAATGTAACATATATGGAATCAAAAATCAATTATAAGAAGATTTACAATATACTGAAAGAGCAATTACTAAAAGATGGTTTTACTCCGGGATCCTTGTTGCCTACCGAACAGACACTGGCACAAAAATATGAGGTCTCCCGTCCTACGATTGCCAAAGTCTATAACCAGTTACAGGCAGAAGGCTTTATCAAAAAAAAGAAAGGATTAGGGACAATCGTTACTTACCAGGGGGAATCCAAAACGTATACATTTGGTTTGTTACTACCGGGAGCAGGGGAGTCGGAAATATTTGCCATTATCAACGACCAGCTTCTGCGTCAGTCCGAAATAGGCCGCTTCAATTGTCTTTGGGAAGGCGCAACAGCCAGCAGCGCCGAAATAAGAAAAAGCCTGATTGAAACCTGTTGTGAAACCTATATCAATAAAAAAGTGGACGGTATATTTTTCTCCCCCTTAGAAAGGGTATCTGACGCCCGGAAGTTGAACCTTAAAATATGCGAAGAGATAGAAAAAGCAAACATACCGTTAATCCTGATTGACCGGGACATTGTTTCATTCCCCGGGCGTAGCAATTTTGACGTTGTATGTCTGGACAACTTCAATGCCGGATGTATTATGGCCCAACATCTGATAGACCAGGGGTGTGAAAAAATCTATTTCTTCTATCGTCCGGATTCTGCCACATCCGTTAATATCAGGCAATCCGGTGTACGTGAAATGGTATTAAAACAAGGATTAGTATTCAATAAAGAAAATAGTATATGTGGGAACCCGGAAGATCCGGAAGTGATAAAACAGATACAGGTTATTCCCGGCAAAACCGGTATTATCTGTGCAAACGATTCTACTGCAGCCGTACTGATGTCGACCTTAGAAACAACCGGTATTAAAATTTGTTCTGATGTAGTAATCTGCGGATACGATGATATGAAATATTCCAATCATCTGAAATATTCACTGACCTCATTCCGGCAACCCTGCGTAGAAATGGCCAACCTCAGCATCGAATTATTGATGAGAAGACTCAAAGATAATAACCGGATACCAGTAACCATTACACTACCCGGTGAAATTATTATCCGGGAATCCAGTAAATTTAGTATATAGTTTCCTGACTGTAGGTGGTCCATTCCGGTTACCGGGGTTGTTACAGTTTTCAAAGTCGTGACGATGCCCGTTGTGTATTTCGCCCTGCTAAGGTCTAATCCAGCCCAGGGCAGAGCGAATAGCGTGCGCGTCACCCTGGGTTAGAATCCACCCATATATTGCGCACTGAAAGTGCAGCTCTATATTTGCTAACACAGTCTACTCTTACAGTTAAAGAACAGAGCTGGGCCTTCAGGGCGGAAAGGAGAAGTAAACAGGCCTGATTTTTATTATATTGTGAAGTAGATAATTCCTTTACGGTCCCCGGACAAGCCGGGGAACAGGGTTGTTTTCTTTATCCTACAACACTTTTAACAAAGGAACTTTCAATGAGTCAACGGAGCCAGTTTAATATTGCGGACCTCCACATCTTCCGTCCGGAAAAGAATTTTTCCCACAGTCAGATTCTGCCGGAAAGTCAGCATCGTTCTCATTTGGGCAATTTCCGTATCAATAACCGATCCTCCGAATTTCTCTGAGCCTTTTACAATCATTCGCACGGTAAACGGCTCTTCGACATGTATCAGATTTTCAATGGCATAATCACGTCCACCCTGCGGAGAACCTCCTTCACGGAGCGTTTTCTCTTCTCCGGCAAAATTTCCAGCCTGTCCCGCACTATATTGCGCCCGCTTCGCAGAAAGAGCAAGCTGCCATTCACAACTATTTGATTCTCCCTCTTCCGGAAGTAACGTAACCCCTACCCGGCCGTTCTTCGCAGCTTTCGGAACAACGTCAAATGTCAGCATAAAAGATGGCTCTTTTACATCGAAAGAAGTCGGTTGGGTCAGTTTGGAGGTTAATATCGAAGCCACTCCGGTCTGAGGAATAATCTCTTCCATCCATTTGGTTCCAATTCTTCCATCCGGCAACTGCACCAACTCATTAATCAGCAGACAACCACCCCAATTCACCAAAAACATCCAGCCGGACAGCAGAAACCGCCCGTCACTGATCTCCGTAACAGCAGGCACACACATGCCGTTATAAAAATCCAGCCCCTCTTTCACCACATCTTTAAATGAAGTTTCAGGCATAAAGGCCGGTTTACTCCACATCCCGTTAAAGCCCCCTATGATATAATCATACGCTCCCCAGCGAAAGAAAAAAGTACAATCACCTCCCGGAGGGAAATCCGGATTTACAGAATACCATCCTTCATCAATAGAAGAGGATTCCCAGGTACCCCGTGACCCATAATTAGCCAACATACGCAGCCGGCCTTCCGGATCCGTATACACACTCGGATTCTCACAGGGATGGAACAGGATTCCGGTTTTCCGGAAGTTGGAAACACCATCTTCACTGATGGCATAAGTAGAACCGGCTGGGAAACCCGGCGTCTTCCCTATCCGGAAAGGGCCTGTCACCCCATGTTTTTCATAATAATCCCACAAGGCAGGAAGAGTTGTCATCTCGCGTGGATAAATACGGGTCGTATGAAGTCCATAACTAATACAGAATTTACCATCGACCATAAAAGGCGTTCCCGTACCAAACGTTTCCCATTGTTCTTCGATAGGTGTAGCGGCCGGATGCTCCGTCCAGTTTTTAAAATCAGTGGTAGAAATATGCTCAAAATAATGAGCTCCCCGTCCGAACTTACTGGCATGGCCTCTACGGTCATACAGATAAAAAATATGGTAACGCCCGTCTTTAAAAAAAGTAGCCACATCCCCTACCCAGGTATTATGTCCCGGAGGTGTCCAATATTGAATTTCAGGAGAAAGGCGGGGAGTATGTAAAGTCACTTTCTCCGGTTTTAAAGCCGGTGAATAAAAGTCTGCCTGACTCACATACATAGGATCTATTTTCCAGGATACCTGTTTTTCCCATACCGGATATCCTAACGGGAATTCATTATCCAGCAACTCCCCATCTATATACAGGGTCCAGCGCACACCCGAAAAGTGCAACACCACCTCATGTTTTCCTTCCGGATTTTCCAGCATAGCCAATGGAATACCTATCGGCATTTCCTTCACTACCTGATCCTCCACCGGCAGGCGAAGAGACAGGTTTGCCTCTAATACAGGCACCGTACCATCCGGCATCCGGTAAGCCGGATAATTCTGATTTTTTCTATCCAACGGATCATGTTGCCGGAGATCTACCCTCAATATGCGGGGGATTTCAAGAATGCGTCTCTCCTGTGGAAAATCATTCAGATCAATTGTAAAGCGAACTGAAAAAGCAGTATCTGCCGGAGACGGCAAGACACCGTGCGGTTGAGTCACTGTCAATGTAGTTGAAGGAGAAGAGGGAGCCTGAAAGCTCCACGGAGAAGAAAGTAACTGTATTTGTACCGGCACGTGCACTTGTTCCTGATTCTTACTACAAGCTGAAAGTAAGCTGATTCCTGTCATCCAGAGAAATGAAATCAGATAAAAGGCTGACATTTTTTTCATTTCAATTAAAATTAAATGCGTTACTACTTAAAATAAAGCAACGATCTACAAAAAGATCTTTGCAGACAGGAAGGAACTAAAGGAAAGAATCAAAGGCTGGTTTTACATTTCACAAATACAAACTGCACAAATGTAATTTATATGTCAATACATTCCAAAAATATGAGCCTCTATTTTAATAAATAATTCACCTGCAGATATGGACTCTGGTAAATTTAACATCGGTTCAGAGCTTCCCCTTTTTTTTAGTTAGCGTTCTATTCACACAAAGGATCTATTTCATATCCGGATTCACGTAAAAACTCCAGACCATCCTGCACCGGAATACTATTTTCACCTGTCCACCCTCTTCTTATACCCCAAAGAATAAGTGGACGTATTTGCCCGGGTGTATTAAGATTAACGGATATAGACTTTTGTAATTCAGCGTTATACAATTCTACCCCTTGCAGCAAAACCTGTCCCAGACAAAAATCATCTATCGTCCAAAACTCTATAATTAAGGGAGTTTGTTTATACCCTGACAAAAATACCCGTACAGTTAATTTATTATGCCCCTCAGGATAATATTTATTATTAACCCGGTACAGGTATTCTTTATCTTGTATTACTATTTTTCTAAGACCATTTTTCTTTTATAAGCATCAGCCTTGTTCTATCCGAAAATATAGCCCGGCGGTGTATAGAGTAGTAGATT
>JAJQES010000380.1 GCA_021201565.1 Tannerellaceae bacterium | reverse complement strand
TAAATGAACTAAAATGAAGAAATGTGTTTGGCTTTTATCTCTTATTTTTCCAGTGATTATCTCTTGTTCACAAACAAAACAAATGGAGGAAACAGTAACGGTACAAAATCCGTTACCGGTAGCGTTTGGAGATCCGTTTATTCTGAAAGCGTCGGACGGGAAGTTCTATTTGTATGGGACCGGAGGGGTTGCAGATGGTTTCAAAGCTTATTCGTCGGAAGACCTGAAGGAATGGAAAGATGAAGGAGTGATTTACCAGGGAGCAACGGATGATTCCTGGACGGTCGATTGTTTCTGGGCGCCGGAAGTATATGAACGCAATGGCAAATATTATTTGTGGTTCAGTGCAAACTGGAAACACAATCCAACCCATGAAGAAGAAAATTTCCGGATTGGGGTAGCCGTATCGGATAGTCCGGTAGGACCTTTTAAAGAGATGGATGACAAGCCTCTGTTTGATCCGGGGTATCCTGTTATTGATGCGAATCTTTATTTTGATGATGATAACGGAAAGGTGTATCTGTATTATTCACGGTGTTGCTATAAGCATCCGGTAGAGAGTGAAATAGCTGACTGGGCACGTGCGAAGGGATGGTATGAGGATATTGAAGAAAGCTGGATCTATGGGGTAGAGATCACGCCGGACTTTCGCCAAATCATTGGTGAACCGGTGTTGTTGCTTCGTCCTCCTGTAAAAATGGATGACGTGCAGGCAGAGTGGGAGAGCCGTTCCGTTACTTCCCATGAAGTAAACCGCCGGTGGACAGAAGGTTCTTATCTGATTAAGGAAGGGGATACCTATTATATGCTTTATTCGGCTAACTTCTTCGGGGGAGCTAATTATGCGGTTGGATATGCTACGTCAAAAAATCCTTTGGGACCTTTTGTAAAAGCGGCTAATAATCCGGTATTGGAGAAGAATGTGGAAAAAGGAGGGAAAGTGACCGGAACAGGACATAATATGGTCCTGGATATTGATGGAGAGTTGTATTGTGTCTATCATGCCCGCACAACAGATACGGGGCATGACCGGGTGGTCTTTATGGACCGGATGGAAATTACCAAAGAGGGTATTCTGAAAGTAGACGGGCCAACGGTCGAACCTTTTCAGGTAACTCTTAAATAAAATATACAGAGAATTCAGTGAGTGAGTTTAACGGCTGATTGGATTTATTGATCTCTTTTTATAATCTTTCTTTTACGTGCTGATGTTATGAAAAAGAGTGGAACACGATTTCAGGAAGGTTATGAAGAAGATTGTATTGATTGGGGCAAGCGGATTTGTAGGGTCTGCCCTGTTAAAAGAAGCACTGGGGCGTGGGTATAAGGTGTGTGCGGTGGTGAGAAATGAAAACCATATCACGATCCGTCATCCACGCCTGACTGTCGCGTCTGTGGATGTGATGGATACGCACCGGCTGGCGGTTGTTTTATCCGGGAATGATGCTGTTATCAGTGCTTATAATCCGGGTTGGGACAATCCGGATATCTATGAGGATACTCTTGTCGGGTATGATTCAATTATTTATGCTGTTCAGACTTGTGGTGTCCCCCGTCTGTTAGTCGTCGGAGGAGCCGGAAGCCTCGAAGTTTCTCCCGGTATCCGTTTAATGGATACAAAAAATATTCCGGAAAAACTCTTACCCGGAATAAAAAGCCTGGCAAAAGTATATACCGATTATTTAGTACCGAATCATGAGATTGATTGGGTGTTTTTCGCTCCTGCCCAACAATTGGAACCAGGGGTTGCTACTCACCGTTTTCGTCTGGGAAAAGATGAACTGATCCGGGATAACGAAGGAGTAAGCCATATATCCCTGGGTGATTATGCGGTTGCTATGATGGATGAGCTGGAACACCCACGCCATCATTATGAGCGGTTTACGATTGGGTATTGACCTGTCCGGCCAGATATTCCATATAGTTCCGGGCCTCTTCTGTTTGTTCAGGTGCCGGGCTCCAGGGTGCGAAATTCTCCGGCGAAAGAGGGGCGAAAGGTCCTTCTTTTACTTCATAGATTACTGTTCCTTTTTCGAGTATCAGTAGTGTATGCCAGATGCCGGGTTTGATCTCTGCGCCATAACAACCGTTTAGCGGATCCAGTAAAAGCTGCCCGGTAATGTTGCCTTCTTCATCAAACAGAAAAAAAACGGCCTTTCCCCGCAGGACCAGAAATATCTCTTCTTTATCCGGATGCTGATGCCGGTGCGGGCGCACGTAACTATCGGGTTCAATCGCATTTAACAACCGGTGGATAGGAGCGTCCATCTCTTCATGGAAATTGTAATTCATCCGCAAACGCGGGGATGTTTTTGCTTGTTCGGTTAATTCGTTTAGTAGTGCTTCGTTGACTATTTTCATATCAAATATTTTGAAGTGCAAAGATATAAAAAATGGGATGCACTAAGAAAGTACATCCCATCTGGTTTTCAATTTTTACATTGGGGAATTGGAATCTTTTATAATTTCTTTCTAAAACGGGATAGGAGAACCGGTTGTGCATTCCAATCTTTTCCGGGCTGAAATATTATAGTCTATTGAGAATCAAAAACACACCTCTACGGTTTTCCGGATCTGATCTTCCTGCATCAACCTTATTCTCTTATACCCTATTCTGAATACTTGTTTTCTAACCGGTGACACGACAAAGCTATGGGATTAACCGCAGAAAATAGTCCGGAAACAGGACAGATAAGTACGAAATTATGACAAGGGTAAAAAAGTATACTTTTTTGTTCATGCAATGCACATGTCAGCTAAACAGGGGCATACAAAAAAGAAGATGCATCCGGATGGACACATCTTCCCGACATAAATAAATAGCCCTAAGAATCTAAATACCTATAGGAATAGTATACTCATTGGTCTTGTTGTTTATACACATTTTGTCTTTTTACAGACTGTTCAGCATATCCACTTTCCCTTCATTAACCAGTTTCAGGATCAACTCTCCGAAAAGGGTATTCTGCCAGGCAAACCATTCACGGGTAAAATTCGCCGGATCATCTTTGTGGAAAGATTCATGCATAAAGCCGGTATCCGCATCCGTGGAGAGCAGTTGTCGGATACAATCTTTGATCTCTGCGTCTGACTGGCTGGTAAAGGCTTTCATCATAATGCTCATGGGCCATATCATATCATATCCGATGTGTGGACCCCCGATTCCTTCTCCTGCTTTCCCACGGAAGAAATAAGGATTATCTTCACTCCATACATAGTTACGGGTATTCTGGTAAATGGGGTCATTTACATCCATATCCCCCAGATAAGGCATGGCCAGCAGGCTGGGAACATTCGCATCGTCCATCAGGAAATGGTTTCCAAAACCATCTACTTCAAACGCATAGATCGGTCCATATTTGGGATGGTTATATACGGCATATTCTTTTAAGGCTGTTTCCACTTCGTTCGCCAATTCCTCACACTGGTTAGCCAGCTCATTCTGTTTGTTGACTGTAGTGAGTATTTCAGCTGCTTTGCGCAGAGAAGTTACCGCGAAAAAGTTAGAAGGAACCAGGAATTGTAAAGTCGTGGCATCATCCGAAGGGCGGAAAGAGGACACAATTAAACCGACCGGTTTTACCGGAGCTCCCCAGCCATCATTATTTAACGTATCCAATGCTCTTGGAGTCGCACGCTGGAAACGGTACGGACCTGGGCCGTCTTTGCGTTGTTGTTCTTTGAATGTTTTTAGTACCAGTTGAATCGCTTCCAGCCATTCTTCTTCAAATACGCTGGTATCCCCTGTCGTTTTCCAGTAATGATAAGCCAACCGGATCGGATAACATAAGGAGTCAATTTCCCATTTGCGTTCGTGCAGTTCCGGAATCATATCCGTATAGTCGCTCATCCATTCGCCACCTACCGGACCGTCATTGAATGCATTGGCATACGGATCAATGGTGATGCAGATAAACTGGCGGTTGATCACTCCGGCCAGCATCTTTTTCAGTTCCGGGTCCCGGTTTGCCAGTTGCACATACGGCCATACCTGTGCACCGGAATCACGCAACCACATAGCGTGAATATCACCGGTATAAACAAAGGTATCCGGTTTTCCGTTGGTTGTACGATAGTGAACTGTTGTTTCCAGCGTATTGGGGAAACAATTCTCAAACATCCAGGCCAGTTTACTGTTCGTCAACAGTTTTTTTACTCTTTGAATCTCTTCTTCCACTGCCGGGGAAGTAAATAACCGCTTGCCGGGTGCGGGACGCTGGGATACATACGTTTGATTTAGTGATGTCTCCACATGTGTGTTGTCCGACGGCAGGCAAAAAGTGGCTGCTACCGTTTTCCCTCCTAAAAATCCGGTCAATAAAAAGGAGTAAAT
>JAJQES010000497.1 GCA_021201565.1 Tannerellaceae bacterium | reverse complement strand
GTTCGGACAGCGTGCGGTCCGCATGCGAGATGGCTATATGGTAAAAGGTGGAATCTCCGCTCAGACGGGTAGCTTCAAAGAGAAGTTCCAGGTTCATCATATTGTCAATAATCACCGGACACTCCCAACCACGTTCCGACATCCATCCACGGTCCACATCCCACGACTGGATGATTCCGGCTTGCGGACGAAAGCGGGTAGATAATGAACGGGCCGCCTCTACGATCACCTCTTTATAATGCGGATTTCCACTAAGGCGAAGACCATTTCCAAAACTGCAATAGATCATAAAGCCTACATCATGATGCCAGGTGAGCGTTTTTGCCTCTTCAATGCCGGCAGTATACTTCTCTGCCAAAGGTAAAAGAGAGGCATCTTCTGTTAGTTCATATAAATACCACATACTACCGGGAAAGAATCCGCTTCGCCAGTCGGCATAATTACAATAATACACACTGCCATCCTCACGGGTAGTGACCGGATTGAGGAACTTACCGCTCGCCTCGATCACATCTATCTCCAATCCGATCTGAGAACGGGCAAAAGAGATATTCTCCGATATAAAAGAATCTTTCTGATCCTTCCCCGTACAGGAAAACAAAAGCAAAGAAATACCTGCTAAAATAAATTTTTTCATATTATACTTTATATTTTTATTTTTCTATTCGTATCCGATAAGATCCTTTTAACCCTGTAAAACCCGAAGTCAAAGAGATACGGTAAATTTCTTCTCCCCACACATTGGAAAGACGAGGATCTTCCAAAGGAATCTTTTCTATGGAGACACTGAATTGTTCTTTATCATAATAAAGGGTTACTTTTTCGTCCTTTATCTGAATCTGCACCTTGCCCGGTACAGAAATATCGATGTTCCCCCAGCTCAGGAAAGTAAGTACATCTTTTCCGATACGCTCTTCCAAAGTGAAATTATCTTCCAGGAGCACACCTTTATTAGTAAGTGTATAAGAGCGTTCCCATCTGTTCACTTTAGCTGCCGCCGAATAAGCCTGAGAAATATCTGTGGAAAATTTCATTTTCCGGGCATCAAAACGGCTATCTGTTGCTTTAAACGCTGCCCCGAAAGCTTGGGGAATCCCATTAATAAGCGGCAGATTATGATAATTACTCTGCATCGTCCAGATCGAATATCTTTCATGGCTGAATGTCTGACGGGTATACGTACCGACCCCGGCATCAATAAAGACCGGGACATTATTCACATATAAAGAAAAAGTTCCTGCATCATTATGATTATGGCTTTCATTATTATACCCTCCCTTGGCCGCTAAAAACCATCCGGTTTTATTACGCATATAACAAAATTCCGTTTCCGGATACCAGCTATAAACAGGAGGAGTAAATGTAGCCGGTAATTGTTTCATCTCTTCTGCATAGTAAATATTCTGTAAAATACGGAAAGCATCTATACCTGAAGCAATATCATTTTTAGTTTCTTTATCATACAAATATCCTGCATACTCCTGCATCATCTGACTATTCACCGCCTTCCCATACCGGTAAATAATCCGGGCACCACCTCCTCCTTTGGCAGAGGCATCCGCAAAATTAACCACCCATCCATCTCCTACATACGAACGGGCAATATATTCACCCATATTTTTGATGATCGGTTCATGGAAAACAGACACTTTTCCCCCTGTCGCATCATACAACAATTGCAGGTAATCATACATTTTACCGGCCGCATGTCCCCAATAAGAGGGTCCCTCCTCACAGGCCCCATCTGAATGGGTATAATTAATAAACTTATCCACCGATATCATTGTACGGTAAACTGCTTCAGCCAAACGGTCCGGATCATCTTCCATCAAAAGAAAAGATTGCAGTACGTTGAAATTACACCACGGATTCCAGTTATTCACCATCATACCCGGTTTATAATTAAAGGCCATCCACCAGAAACGGTCCGTATTCATATACGTATCCAACGTGCGCTCTTTTATCTCTTTTTTCAACCGTTCAGAGATAACAGGATCTACTTTATCAAATTCATTATGAAAAAAATACCATACCCATGAAAGCAACGAACTCAGGTCACCGGAGGTCAAATCTATTACCTGATCCTTATAATCCGGCAAGGCACGGTGTGAAAGCTGGGCGGCACTCAGATGGGCAGATAAAACCCAGGAAGTCATTTCACAGGATAGAAACACCCCATTTATTAACTGATCCATAAAACGGCCTTTTCCCTCAGCCAGTTCTGCAAACAAAAGACTGGTAATAGCCCGGTTATTGGAGCCAAAAGGATCCTGCATACTATTCCGGTTACCACTCTTTTCAAATTCAATATAATCCGTAGCTTTTACAACTTTCCACTCATAACCAAGATATTTCTCCCCCTGGTTAATAAGAAATTGTTTATTCTCTTTCAACAACTCATTCCAACCGGCACGATCGTTATAGGCAGGATAAGGAATCCAATCCTGCCGGGAAAGTAATGAACGTTTTACTTTTTCCAAATCAGCCGTATGTTGTAATAAATCACGCTCAACATAGGCATGTATGGAAAAAGAACACAACAAAAATGCAACAATAATTAGTTTTAGTGTTTTCATAGGTATTCTATTTTAATTATCAGGTAAAGAACATTCATCTCCTTTTTTTATAAAGATAATAAAATGAGGCCGGCCCAAAAGCCAGACCTCATTTATTTTATAAAATTACCATCCAGGATTATTCGGTAATAAGTTTGGATTTTTATCAATTTCCGCAGTTGGGATAGGCCACAGATAATCTCTGGCCTTTACTTCTTTTGTATATCGGGTAACTCCGGTAAAATCCTTAACAGGTCCTGCCACAGTTTCCAATTCATTCCAGCGGCGCATATCACTAAAGCTATGTCCTTCACCTGCTAACTCCACTGCACGTTCATGTTTAATCCGTTCAAACACTTCATCTTTTGTATTAGCTGCCAGCCATGCAGGTCCGCTATTAAGAAGAGGCATATTCACACCCGGTCTTGCCCTTACCTGGTTAATACATTTAACAGCATCCGTCTGTTGTCCCATCTCATTGTAACATTCTGCTAACATCAATAACACGTCTGCATACCGGATCAATGCAAAGTTAATAGGAGTATGTTCCCGGTTGTTGATCTGTCCGTCCATGTCATATTCAGCAACAAACTTACGCCACAGATAAGAATACCAACTGGCATTGTTACGAATAAACCCATTCGTTTCGTTCGTACCATTGGCAACAACAAATTCACAATCCATAGGTGCATTATTTACCCATCCTTTATACATCGTATAAGGTAAAATAATGCTTATAGCCATACGAGGATCCCGGTTTTCATACATATCCAGTAATTTCTGTTTCGCAGCCGGATAAGTATCTACTTCCGTATTTCCATCTTTCAAAGTAGCCATAAACACTTCTTTTTTCACATCATCACTCCCATTAAAGCCAGGGAAATACTCATCCCAATCAAATTTACGACCATCTTTCAATTCGTAAGAATCCACAAAATCAGTAGCGGGCATTACATTGTTCCAGCAACTTCCAAAAGAAGCACGGGAACCCATATAAAACGTTGTAGGAATACCAATATCCTGGCCTACTCCTCCGATGCATTGAATCGCAAATATCATTTCCGAGCTTTCATCTCCGCCAGGTTTAAAGAGATTTTCATAATCCGGATAAAGTTCGTATAATTTACTATCCACTACTTTTTCAAAACAAGCAGCCGCTTCTTCATACTGTTGATTGTATAACAGGACTTTTCCTTTCAACGCCATAGCGGCTCCCCAGGTGGCACGTCCTTTTTCAGTTCCCCAATCTTCCGGAAGATATTTAATCCCTTCATCCAAATCCTCCAGCACAAAGGCACGAACCTGTTCTACCGGACTACGAGGATACAACATTTCCGAATATTCCCGTTCAATAATTACAGATTCATCATAAATAGGCACTGCTCCATAATAATCCATCAGGGTGAAGTAATACAATGCACGCATGAAACGGGCTTCAGCTTTGTATTGTAAGATAAGTTCTTTAGACATATCTACATTATCAATATTTTGCAATACTACATTTGCCCGGGCTATGCCTTCATATAGGTTAGAAAATTTATTTACCACTGCACCATCTGCGGCATCATAGGTTCCACGTTGAATTGTAGCATATGAAGGGGGATCATATCCTATACCTACACTTCCTAAACAGTCGAAGGAGAATTGACGTCCAAACACATGTTCATTACGCATCTGGGTATATACACCCATCATTGCCAGATCCGCATGATCCTTAGTTTGCCAGAAAGTTCCCGCACTTAATTTATCTGTCGGATACCGGTCCAGATCGTAACATCCGGTAAATGAAATTACGGATATGAT
>JAJQES010000512.1 GCA_021201565.1 Tannerellaceae bacterium | reverse complement strand
GAATAAAAAAGATTTTATTCTGAGAATTTGGTTATGACAGCGTTTAAGATCTACCAACCGGATATTACAGGGAGGGGGAGTCCGTATACAACAGTTCCCATTCTTCACCATTCTACAATGAATTCATCTTTACCTTTATACTCATACGTAGGTTTCACTACCTCATTGTTATAAATTGTCCATTCCGTAACAAAGGTGTATTTTTCCTTTACTGTTTGAGTATGTACCTTTTTAGTTTCCTCCGGAACATATGTTTCATAATAATTCACTTTATTAGAAGCATTTTCCCAGGTGGCGTTAGCGTTGGAAACTGATATAGGCTTCACATCTGTTCTTGTCATTTTACCCATGGCTTTCATCTTACAAATAATTTTCTTAGTTAATACACAAATTCATAAAATCCACTTCTAAAGCTTCCCAGTCCAAAAGCAAATTATTCTCAGACTTGCTCCTTTACACATATAAACATCCGATAAAAAAGAGCAGGTAGGAACGTTCATAATTGATATTGTAAATATAGCCCGAATATGTAAATATTTTACTCCATTTTGTAACCATTTAAGAGAATTGAAGTAACAAACTCGAACACATTTCAGTAGAAAATACTCGGAAAATGTAACTTTTTATTTTCTCAGAGCTTTTTTTTCCTATTTTTGTAACTTTAAGAAGAAGGTCAATTATTTAATGTCAGAACTAATATAAGCTTGTGTATATGTATCGTGAAGAAAGTTTTAATCGATTTATTGAGATTATTAAGGAAAGAGTTCCGGAACGGGGTAAAATTACCGCAGTTATCGGAGGTATTCTGAACATGGAGAAAGAATCAGTTTACCGCCGCCTCCGGGGAGATGTACCTTTTGTCTTTTCGGAAATTATTACCCTCGCCCGCGAATTAGAAATTTCATTGGATAGTCTTATTCCGGAAAACGAAGAAAAAAGCCGTCCCTTTCAACTGAAAATGGTTGATTATGCTGTTCCAGAGGAAAACGACTACAGCATGTTAGAAGAATTTTTGAGAGGATTAAAAAAAGTCGCTTCCAATAAACAGTCAGAGGTCGGAGGTGCCCTGAACATATTACCCCAATCATTCTGTCTGGGTTTCAGCAAAATATATCAATTTTATCTCTTCAAATGGCAATATCAATACGGTTTTTCTGATACTATCAAACCTTACCGCGACATAGAACCTTCACAGCGTCTTAAAAGCATAAATAAAGAAATCCAGCTCGCATCCTCAAAAGCAGCCGCCACTTACCTGATATGGGATGAAAATGTATTCAGCAATCTGGTAAATGATATCCGGTATTTTTACAGCATTAATCTTATTACGGCGCAGGAAAAAGAAGAACTAAAAAAAAATATTTTTTCTTTTTTGGAGTATATGGAAATACTGGCAATAAACGGACACAGAGAAAATGGAAACAAAATTAATTTTTACGTATCGAATGTTACTTTTGAGACCAGTTATAGTTATGTAGAAGCAGGGAACTATCATCTGACTATGCTCAAGTCCTTTACGTTAAATGATGCAACTTCTACCGATGAACAGATTTTTCAACGTATGAAAAAGTGGATGCAATCGTTAAAACGAACATCTACACTTATCTCAGAGAGTGGACAAATGCAACGAATCCGTTTCTTTGAAAAGCAACGAAACGTAGTAGAGAAATT
This sequence comes from Tannerellaceae bacterium, assembly GCA_021201565.1. GTDB lineage: Bacteria > Bacteroidota > Bacteroidia > Bacteroidales > Tannerellaceae > UBA4116. The sequence continues at coordinate 2,717 of JAJQES010000512.1, read as the reverse complement.
ATAACATACAAACAGGCGGGGTATCATTTATAAAAAGATACCCCGCCTGTTTGTATTCTACATCCTACTTTCGCAGGAAATGCTATATCTTAATAACCTGTTGAAGTATGGGTATTTAATAATTCCAGATTCTGGCGTGCGGCAGAAGAGCCCATATCAGCCCCTCGTCTGAAAGACTGTTCCGCATTCTTGAAATCGTCCGACAATAGATAAAGAATACCTTCATTATTATAGTACTCAGCACTATTTTTGTTGGTTTTGTTCAAATATATTCTGGCAGCATCAGCGTCTCTTTCGGAAAGAGCCACAGCTGCAGCATTCATGTTAGCATCCGGATCATTCGGATACATACGTATGGCAATATCAAATGCCTCATTATAAGCCTCACTTCCCTGGGGATAGCTCTGAGCCACCTGATACATTTCATCCAGACTTAATTGTCTTGGATTGGTTTTAATAATATTCCTTGCCTCTTCTACCGAAAATGCACGTACAGTATAATCTACCACACAAAGGCTCCGGCGGAGTTTCGGATAATATTCACTCAACAACTGACGATAAGGTACTCCACCCTGTAACTGGGTAAGTTTAGCCTGACGCTGCGTCGGATCAGCAGTTGTTTTAATAATATTCAGGATTTCACTTTTTGCCGGTAGATTCGTTGATTGTTCCACGAGTTGTTCCAGTTTTTCCCAATCTTCGCCTCCTTTTTGTACACTGTACACGTCGCGGGGAAAGTGAAATTTACCGGATAAATAGTTTAACAACGCTTCTGCACGACCTTCAGACAAACGGTCATTGAGTGCAACACTCCCTTCAGGTGAAGCAAATCCGGAAATAGCAATATGAGTAACTGAAAGATTTTTATCATTCTGAATCTTTGCCAGTTCACCTTCTAATTGAGTCAGTTCCGCACGGTTGTTGTGGAAGTCCGGACGTATTTCCGTACGTGCTACCACAAATTCCAGATAAGCCTCAAAGCGGTCTCCTCTACGTTTTACCTCTTCGGAAGCAGGACGACTATATGCAGCAATTGCCTTCCAATTATAGGTATTAACATGTGCATTAATAATATTTTCCACCACCAGGTCCATGCTCTTTCCGCAACCTTCAATCTGTTCAATCAAATCTATACGGCCACCCTGCATCCAATCCTCATAAGGAAGAGCGGCTAAATACGTAATAGTACGATTGTTCCGGCTATTCCCACTTGCATCTACTATGGCATAATAGTTTTTCATATTCATACGGGTCTCGTCATCCAACACCTCTGCACGTTTCCAGGCTTTTTGTCTTACCTTTCCGTTAAGCATAACAGAAGGATATTCCATCCGGCGGCCCGAACCAACCAATACAGGAGTAAATACCAGAGACTGATTTCTATACACTTCCAGATTAGTATAGTCGATATTCATTCTCAGATACATGGAATCATTTCTTTGCACCAATTCACCGGGAAAAGAAAGCCGTCCGTTATAAAGTTGTTGTCCCTCAGCCCGGAAAAACAAACCGGATAAAATTATACATATATATAATTGGATCTTTACTATCTTTTTCATCGCCTCTATCTATTATTTAATTATATATATCAGATTTAAGCCCACTTTAGACGGCCCAAAGAAGTTACGGACTCCATCCTTAATCTTTTCCCCACATTTATCACAGGGATATTTACTATAATCCAGATGAGTAAACCCTAAGCCTATAACCGCTTCCAGATTCCATCGTTTTCCGATCAGCCAGTTATACCCATAAGAAAGACCTCCTCCGTATAAATTTCCTTCATATCGCTTACCTTTCAGTCCCAGACAACTTATACAGGCAAAATTATACTCACCGTAATGTCCGTGAATACCTATAAAATGTCCGTTGAAACGGTCACAAAACCAATAACGGGCTTCCGGTTGGATGAGCCAGTGCTTAATCTTTTTATTATCTGAAAAATTCCAGAAATTATAGTTAGCAGAGATATCCATTGTCCACTTTTTCCCCAATACAAATTCAATCCCCAGATTAGGAGTGGTAGTCGCCCAATACAATGCGTTTGTTTTAATAGCAAATTTAGGAGAATACAATCTATCTTCTGCATATTGATACTGTGTCTGAGCAGATACAACATACGAACATAATACAAGTATGGCTACTATTACTTTTTTCATTATTCCTATTATTTTACAATCATTCTATACACCCCAGGAAACTTATAAAGAGGTTTTCTCTTCATTATTTTGTTTTTTATTTTCATCATCTTTTAGATCCTGATAAGTATCCCTGACATCCTCTTTTGCATTGTCAGCCTTACCTCTTACTGCATCTTTTGTTTCATCCCATTTTTCTTTAGTGTAGTCTACACCTGCATCCCAGGCGTCTTCCAGATTTTCTTTTTCATCATGAAGAGATTCCTTCATTTTATCTACGTTTTCATCTGTATTTTTCTTTTGACTGCTGTTACATCCTACAGAAGAGAACAAAAACAGACATAGAAGAAAAACGGATATGAACAATTTTTTCATAAGGCTTTCATTTTTTCAGATTATTCTGATTTTCATATTAACAAGATTTATAGTACAGTTGTTTTGGACTTTTTTCATATTTATTTTCATTTTAACTCTTTATCTGTTCTGAGAGATAAAAAACTACGGGTGTCATACACCCGTAGTTACATAAACATAATCATACGAACAAATAAACTTACAAGTCCAACATTTGTTGAACGA
>JAJQES010000436.1 GCA_021201565.1 Tannerellaceae bacterium | reverse complement strand
GTTTTTATCCCGGATCTTCTCCATTCGTTCCATGGCCTCCCTTGCTTCGTCTACCGCATCAGCCAGTTCTAATTGTGCCTCGGCACTTTCTTTGGTTTTCGTCCGGAAGATAGTCAGGTATGATATTAATCCGCCCACTGCACTTGCTAAAAGCACGTATGGGTTTACAGCAGAGACTGCATTCCATACTGCCTGAGCAGCGGCGGCCAGTTTGATTTTACCGGTTAATACTCCTATCAGGGTATTTTTGATTGCTACCAGTTTGTTCCAGGATTTTAGGAGTACAATTTCTGTCCTGGTTGTAGCAATTGCCTGGCCGTTGATTATAAGATATTGACGTTTCAGGAAGTTCCGGGTTTTCTGTAGGGTGATGTAGGTTCCTATTACTACCAGGAGGGTTTTTATTTGAGTGCCGTATTTAGATGTCCAGTCAACTAATTTGCCTATTACATAAATTAGTTGTGTTATCATATCAATTCCGCTTCGCATGACTCCGTTGGATTCTTCGAATTTCAGCAGGAGTCCTTCCCAGGCGGAAGATAGAATTGTAATGGAGCCTTGCAGGTTGTCTAACTTTTCTTCCTGCATTGCTTTTAAAGCATCTCCACAATCGGTTATTGCATCCCGGAGATTTTGGGCTTTCTCAGTTCCGTTCAGAAAGGTATTGAATGCAGCTACCGAACGTTTATCGGTAAGTTCGAGGGTTGTGGCCAGATCTACTCCATGATCTTTCAGGAGTGCCATTGCCGGTATCAATTCATCGAATGATGCAATAGGGCCTCCCAGTGCTTTGGCCAGGCTTCCGGAGGAGTCAGCCAGGTTCAAGAGTATATTCCGGGTGGCTGTAGCTGCACTGGAAGCATCGAAGCCACTGTCGGCCAGAGTTCCCAATAGAGCAATGGTATCTTCTACTGTGAAACCGAAACTTTTTGCAACAGGGCCTACTGTCGACATGGCATTTTCGAGGAAGGAGAAGTTAAGGGCCGACTTGGTGGTAGAAACACCCAGTGCGGATACAACCCGGTCCATTTCGTTTGTTTCGAGGCCAAACATCCGGAGGGTGGAGCCGGCCAACTTTGCGGCCTGGGGAAGATCTTCCCCTACTGCGTTGGCAAATGCCAGGATTCCCGGTGTTGATTCCAATATCTCCTGTCGGCTGAATCCTAATTTAGCCAGTTCGGTTTGTAACAGGGTTACCTGTGAGGCGGTAAAGGATGTGGTTGATCCCAGCCGTTTGGCATCCTCTGTGAGTTCTTTGATGTCTTTTCTGGTTGTTCCCAAAATAGCGGCCAAGTTTGAATTGGCGGCTTCGAAGTCTTTTAATACATTGACTCCGTTTTTGATTTCACGGGCCAGTAATGCTATCCCGGCAATGAGTCCACCTTTGGCGAGGTTGGCAGCACTGAATGTACTTTTTATTTTCTGGCCGGAGGTGTTTAATTCCTCCATGCGGTTGCGGGTTTCTTTGAGTTGCCGATTCAGGGCTGCGTATTGTTCCGGATGAGTTCCCTGGGAAGTTTGGTCCAGTTGGCGTTTGAGTTCGGAGGCTCGTTTCCGGAGTTGGGCCATGGTTAGCTGGCTGGTGTTCATCGTATCGGTCAGAGCTGCCATTGTTTTTTTGTTTTTGGCAATGGTGGCTTCGTTTTCCTTTACGGCTTTGTTCAGGTTTTTGTATTCCTGGCTCTCCTTTTTTCCCTGGGCAACCAACTCCTGCATTGTTTTTTTATAGGCTTTGTTGGTGTTGTTAAGTTCTTTATTGGCTTTGTTTAGTTTGTGGATGTTCTGTTGTGCCTCGGCACTATCTACGGAGAGTATCCATTTGATTTCGTCTTCAGAAAGTTTTTTTCCCATGATGTGATTCGGTTATGGTTTTACTGTTTGTTCGAGTTCGTGCCGGATAGAGTCCTGTATGTCTTTGGTGTATCCGTATCGCAGATCAGGCAGGGTTTCCTGGTAGAGTATTCCCCAGACAACCCGGTTGTATAGGGCTAATTTTTGTGCGGCATGACGGATGTCCAGGAAACGGAGATAGGTGAATATCCTAAAGTGAAAGATTTGCCGTCCGGGTGATCCGCTGGATGTGAATGGCCGGGTGACCAGAAAGTTTGCCAGCCGTCCGGAGCGTTCGTCCGGGAATTTGTTACGGATTACGTCTGTCTGGGTGGAATAGATGCGGTTCGCATCCCGGTTGACGACTCGCTGAAGGTAGGTGTTGGAAATAATATCTTCTGTAATCATTTCGCTTTTTTAGGGCGAATGTAGACCGGGAAAAAAGAAACACGAAGGACAGGATTTCTCCTGGTTTCCTCCGTGTTTCACAAGGGTCCGGTACAGAACCTCACTGTTTTTCGATTAGCATCCACTTACAATTGAGCGATATGCTACCTGGTTGCTGCTGATAGGTAAATCCGGCGGCGATCATAGCCTCATATACGTTAGATAATAAAATAGAAGTACCTGGATTGATTGACTTGATTTGCGCATGGATCTCTTCTGTTGTAAACCAGTGGGTGGCTTGTTGGGCCTCGATGGTTGGCTTGAAAACAGAAAGAAGTGTGTCGATGAAAATGGATAGATCCTGAACTTCTTTATCAGTTTCTTTGTTCATGCGTATGGGTATAAAAACAGGCAGACAAAAAGGGCTGCCATTTCCCAAGTCTGCGAAAACTTTTTAATTATTCATGCCAGAAGCACTTTAATGTTCGGGAAGGCAGCCCCAATATGGGGTGTATAACTAATAGTTGGACATAAAAATGTCCAACTATTAAACGTGAACTATCCATTACTTCTGGATAAGAACAATTAAAAAATTTTCGCAATACAAATATAGTAATATATCTCTTTATATTCTCTCTGGAGTGTCCGTGTTTTCTACTTCTTTGAAAAAACGGGTGATTGAACGCTGTACTTCCAACAATTCACGCTTACTACAAGTAAAATTCGGATTATTGTTGATATTGAACTGATAGATTGTTTCCTCTTTCTCAATATTACTTTTCCGTTCAATTTTTGCTATGCTTATATCAATCATACTTTTCCCTCCTTCTCATTTGTTAGGTATTCATTAATCAGATCTCTTAATTCTGTTAGTTGTTTTTCTGAAAGACGGTCTATTTCTTCTTTGCCTGCGATAATGGTATAGTATATATCCAGTTCGTCACAGTTTGACCAGTTGGAGGATTTTTTAATTTCAATGTTCATTGGTGACCTCCTTCCATTTTAAAAGAGGTTTTTACGGTAGAGCCATTGAAAGAGTAAATGCAGATTGCCACTGAACATTGTTGTGATTGAGAGATTCGAAAGCCGAGTACTTTCGCTTTACAGGGTAAATTACTGAAGAAATCAGCAATAGGATTTGCCGGAGGAACCGGGCTTGTTTGTTTTCTTTTCATAACATCATGAAGTTTGACTTTTTAGGCAGAAAAAACGGCTGCCATTTCCCGTGTCGTCAAACTTCATGATGTCCATACCGTAGTACCGGATAAAATGTCGGGAAAGGCAACCGCCTATATCATACTGGTGGGCATAAAAAAAGCCCGTAATATTTTTTCGAGCAACTAACCGGCGCTCATGCGGTATGATAAAATCATAAAGTTTGACATTACAAATATGCAATATAATATTTGCATGTGCAATGTATTGAAGTAAAAAATTTCAAAATGTACATTTTTATAATATACATTATGTACTCAATGTAATACTTGGATTGGGATTATCTGTTGATAAAGAAATAGAGTTTGTCCATAGCAATCTAAGTTTACTTACACCAATATAAAATGAGAGCTCTTCTGGGTGCAAATGTACGGAAAAGAAAAAGGTCTACCAAATGGGTAGACCTTTACTCCTTGGCAGTTTTTTATTACATTTTTCTCATTGAATCCGGATTTCTTCTGCAATCCCATATTTGAGAAATGTATATATTGTCTTCATAAATATAGTAGATGATCTTATAACGACCGGATATAGCTATCAATGATCTGAAGGTAATATCCGAACCGTCAATAAATGTTTCCACTTTGCCCAGTTTAGGATGTCTGATTAAAATATTTACTTCTTGTAATAAGTTGTTATATATACTAATCGCAGCAGTCGGATTCTTATCAATGTAAAACTGATAAATGGCATCCATATCTTCAACAGCATACGGCAACCAGATTATTTTTCTCATGATAAATGACGTGTTTTCATTTGTTCATGAGAAATACCTAACCCCTGATGCATGTGCTCAACAGACTCTAATGCTCTCTGTTTAATTTCTTCAGGAGTATATTGACAGGGTGAGTTGTCATCATCCAGTGAGATTGAATAATAAGCACTTTCGAGCTTGCTCAATATTTCTTCGTCCATATCATTTAATATGGCTTTCGCTAATTCTGCTCTTCGTTCTAGTAGTGTCATATATACAAT
>JAJQES010000243.1 GCA_021201565.1 Tannerellaceae bacterium | reverse complement strand
CCGATAATGTGATGCTGTATCTGGACGATATCCAGCATTGTAGTTCCGAGTTCCTACAAAAGTTCATTTCCCTGGCCGACGGACAGCGTAAGATGGACGGGATCTTTGAAGGGGAAAGTAAAACATACGATTTGCGGGGTAAACGCTTTTGTGTGATCATGGCAGGGAACCCCTATACCGAAAGCGGGGAAAAGTTCCAGATTCCTGATATGTTGTCTAACCGTGCGGATGTTTACAACCTGGGAGATGTGATCGGAGATTCCGCCCATCTGTTTAAACTCAGTTTGCTGGAAAATGCCATTGTAGAGAATCCCTATATTCAGCGGATCTCTTCTAAGAGCTTTACTGATTTCTATAATCTGGTGGACTATGTGGAAACCGGTAGTGAAATGTTGCCGGACCTGGAGGGCAATCATAAATCGCAGGATGTAGATGATTTCATCGCTGTTATCAGGAACAGCCTCCTTGTGCGGGACATTGTCCTGCAGGTTAACCAGCATTACATTGCCAGCGCGGCCATGCAGGATGCGTACCGGACAGAACCTTCTTTTAAGTTACAGGGATCCTACCGGGATATGAATAAGATGCTGGGGCAGATCGTGCCGCTGATGAATCAGAAAGAAGTATATGGACTGGTACTGACTCATTACGAAAACGAATCCCAGACTCTTACCGCTGATAGTGAAGCGAACCTGTTAAAGCTAAAAGAGATCGCGGGATTACTTTCACCGGAAGAAGCTGCCCGTTGGACACATATTAAAGAAGTCTTCCGGAAGAACAATAAATTTGGTTCTATTGACCGTGATAACCAGGCCGGCCAGGTATTGGCCCAGTTGGCAGAGTTCAATGATACACTGGATGGAATCCGGAAAGCATTGATCCAGGAGCCCCTCCCGGCCTCCCCGAAGGGAAGGAGTTAAAGAGCCCTTGTTCCCCGTGAAAGTGAGACCGCAAAGGCACAGAACTTAGTCACAAAATAAATAGTTGAAACAGTATGTTTTTATGCGGTCCCCGATCAAGCCGGGGAGCAAGGTGGTTTTAGTATATCCTATAAATAAATTATCTGTGTAAATCTGCGCCATCAGTGTAATCTGTGTGCTCTATACTTTTAATTCATAAAACAGACCACCTTCGGATGCATCCTCTTAGGAAAAAGGATGCACCCGTTTAAGGAAAACGGTGTACCCTTTTTTTCAGAAGGGCGCACCCTTTTTCGTTTAGATAGGAAAGAAATCAACCTTCTTTTCTGTTTCTATGTTTTAAACCAATAGATCAATCCAAAATACAAGTGTATGAAAAATGGTATTATGATGCAGTACTTCGAGTGGAATGTACCTGCGGATGGAAAATTCTGGAAACAATTGAAAAAAGACGCGGCTCATTTGAGTGAAATAGGAGTGACTTCGGTCTGGATACCTCCGGCTTATAAGGGACAAAACAATAAAGATGTAGGATATGGGGTGTACGATCTGTTTGACCTGGGGGAATTTAACCAGAAGGGAACGGTCCGGACGAAATATGGTACGAAAGCTGAGTTGATTGCAGCCATCGAGGAATTGCATAAATACCAGATCTCGGTTTATTTGGACGCGGTGATGAACCATAAAGCGGCGGCTGATTATACGGAGAAATTTACTGTCAGGGAAGTGGATCCGAACGACCGGAGTAAATATATTTCCGACCCGTATGAGATTGAAGGCTGGACGGGGTTTAATTTTCCGGGACGTGGAGATACCTATTCCGATTTTAAATGGCACTGGTACCATTTCTCCGGAACCGATTATAACCAGGCAAACGGAAAAACCGCGATCTATCAGATCCAGGGAGAAGGTAAAGCCTGGAGTGATGGGGTAAGCGGTGAAAACGGAAACTATGATTACCTGATGTTTGCAGATATAGATTTTAATCACCCGGATGTGGTGCCGGAGATGATCAAATGGGGGGTATGGGTTTCAAAGGAATTAGGGCTGAATGGAATGCGACTGGATGCCATTAAACATATCAATGACGAGTTTATTGAGAAATTCCTGCATGATGTCCGCCAGGTGATGGGCGAAGAGTTCTATGCGGTAGGTGAATACTGGAAGCGGGATATTAACCAGTTGAATGAATATCTGGCAACGGTAAAATATAAAGTGGATTTGTTTGATGTGCCTTTGCATTATAATATGTACCAGGCCTCTGTACAGGGGAAAAGTTATGACCTGCGGAATCTGTTTAAGGATACGTTGGTGATGCATCATCCGGAGCAGACGGTTACATTTGTGGATAACCATGACTCGCAGTGGGGCAGTTCCCTGGAGTCGCAGGTGAAAAGCTGGTTTAAACCGTTGGCGTATGGCCTGATCCTGTTGGGTGAGTTTGGCTATCCCTGTATATTTTATGGGGATTATTATTCCATAGGCGATAAGGTATCTCCTCATCGGGGATTGTTAGATACCTTACTGGATGCCCGCCGGACCTATGCTTTTGGAAAGCAGGATAATTATTTTGACCATCCCAATACGATCGGTTTTGTCCGGCATGGTGACACTTATCATCCGGGTTCAGGGGTCGTGGTGTTGATCTCAAATGGAGAAGACGGATTTAAAGATATGTATGTCGGTGAGGAACGAAAAGGACAGGTCTGGCATGAGATTACCGGAAATATAGATAAAGAGATTACGATTGCGGATAATGGAAAAGCGATGTTCCATGTACACGGCGGAAAGCTGGCCGTATGGGTACAGAAAGATGCTCTCCCGGAAGAAGGAAAGTAAAATATAGAGATCTGTTTCTCTTTGTAAAAAGAGGGAGGGATGTGTAAAGAGGGTAACCCGTTGGGCCACCCTCTCCGTTTAATTAATACAGGAAGTGAATACATATAAACTCAACCATTCTACTTACATGCATCGTATCCTGATGTATATAACAATCTTTTATTTCCTGAGGTTTATTTCTTTTTCGGGGAATCGATCTCATCCGGATAAACGGACCATTGCACCTCACCAATTGGATTGGCTTCGTTCACCTCTTTACTGCGGATACCACTTAATTCTTTGTCCAGCTGTTCTACTCCTTCTATAGAGCGACAGGTACCGGTCGTATCCGTCATATTCTGTAACCCTCCTGATTTTTTCACAGCTTTCTTTGGATCCTTGATATTCTGCCACTCTTCGCCCAGACGTGAACTCAGGCCTTCGTTCCAGGGTCCGTCATAATCTTCTCCTTGTGACATGTTGAAATAGAGATGGCTATACCGTGGGTCACCCTGCAGGATACCCGGAGGGAAGTTTGGCTGGATCATATCCAGGGCAGCTTCAAACTGTTGGAAGTGAGTGATCTCCCGTGTCATCAGAAAACGCAATGTATCTTTTACATATTCGTCGTCTGTGAACTGGAGTAAATACTCATATACGATCTTTGCCCGTGACTCGGCCGCGATATTGGAACGTAAATCCACGGTCAGATCGCCGTTTGCATTTACAAAGGCACCGGTCCAGGGAACTCCGTTACTATCTGTGACAGTTGGTCCTCCTCCGGACAATACACAAAATTGCGGATTGAAAAGCGCCTGGTGGATATAATCCTCTTTAGCCCCCTTGCCATCCATCATTTTCATGATCTCTTCGTTATCGGCTGCATTTTTCAGCTCTCCGTTTACACCTGTCAGCAACATCTGGATAGTAGCTCCTACGATTTCAAGGTGGCTAAACTCTTCCGTTGCGATGTCCATCAGCATATCATATTTGTCAGGGTAGGCCTTTTTACAGGAAAAAGCCTGGACGAAATACTGCATAGCTGCTTTCAACTCACCATTTCCGCCTCCGAACTGTTCGAGTAACAGACGGGCAAACTTAGGGTCAGGTTTGGAGACCCTGGCATTAAACTGTAATTCTTTGCAATGAATAAACATATTATTTAGTCTTTTTTTTGTGCGTATATAGTTATTATAAAAAGTGTTGCAGACCGGAATCTGCCGGATAAAAACCAACTACGGAGACACCGGACCACGCATTGATGTGCCTGTATCGTAGTGTCTCCGTATGTATTTTATCCTATCGTTTCGGATAATTCCTTTTTACAAGGGAGGGGATCAGCTATTGTTCATAGCATCAGTCGTGCGATCAGCCAGATATTCAGTCTGGTTTTTAGTTTTGTCCCAGCCATCTTTGAATTTTTTCTTTGCTTTGTCAAAGAACTCATTCGTAGAATCACACATTTTATCCATGGTTGCTTTATCCATTTTATGGCTGCAAACATACGCAACAGCGGCACCGGTGATAACACCTAAAAGAAATCTGCCCATAATATTAACTGTTTAAATTTGACATTATTATTCTCAATGTGCTTTTATAACGCTCCGTGCAAAGGATTTGTTCATTCCCGAAATGTGACTTAATCCTAAAAGGTTGTAATAAACGCTGAAGAAGGAAAAGTGGTAAAGAAATAAAG
>JAJQES010000117.1 GCA_021201565.1 Tannerellaceae bacterium | reverse complement strand
CTGCTACCCCAGTTATGGAAGAAAAAGTAGAGACAACTACGGCAGAAGGTGGAGCCACTACTCCCTTCCGTCTTTCCACCCCGAAGTTTGAACCCAGTATTAAAGTTACCGGTAAGATTGACTTATCAGCGATCAATCAGTCTACCCGGCCTAAGAAGAAAACAAAAGAGGAACGGAAGAAAGAGCGGGATGATAAGCGTGAAAAGTTCCATTCGAATAAGAACCAACCGAATAAAGGAGGTTTTAATAAGGATGCAACTCCAAGACCGAACAATAATACGAATCAGGGTGGAGGCAATGCGCCTGCTAAACCGGGAGAGGAAGGAGATGCTAAGAAAAAACGGAAACGGATTAAGAAAGACCGCGTAGATATTAATAATACTCCGGGTACGAATTATCAACGTCCGAATAAAAATAATAACAATGACAGAAGACCTCATCTTAAAAAACCGGTAAAAGCGGAGATTAGTGAGGAAGATGTACAAAAGCAGATCAAAGAAACCCTGGCTCGTTTGACCAATAAAGGCAACAAGAATAACAAGGGGGCAAAATATCGCCGTGATAAACGGGATGCAGCAGTAAGGCGTGAAACCGAACAGATGGAGCGCGATGAACTCGAAAGCAAAGTATTGAAGCTGACTGAGTTCGTAACTGCGAATGACCTGGCGAACATGATGGATATTCCGGTAACACAGGTTATCGCAACCTGTATGAGTATTGGAATGATGGTATCCATCAATCAACGTCTGGATGCGGAAACAATTAATATTGTCGCGGAAGAATTTGGTTTCAAAACTGAATATGTAAGCGCGGAAGTGGTGGAAGCGATCAAAACAGATGAAGAGGACAATGAAGAAGACTGGGTTTCACGTGCTCCGATCGTTACTGTTATGGGACACGTTGACCATGGTAAAACTTCTTTATTGGATAACATCCGGAATGCAAATGTAATTGCCGGGGAGGCCGGAGGTATTACACAGCACATTGGTGCGTATAATGTAAAATTGCCCAGTGGCCGCCGTATCACCTTCCTGGATACACCGGGACACGAAGCGTTTACCGCCATGCGTGCCCGTGGTGCCAAAGTAACGGATATCGCAATCATTATTGTAGCAGCCGATGATAATGTGATGCCTCAGACAGTTGAAGCGATCAATCACGCTTCTGCCGCAGGGGTTCCCATTGTATTTGCCATCAATAAGGTAGATAAACCGCATGCGAATCCGGAAAAGATCAAGGAAGAACTGGCACAGATGAATTATCTGGTAGAAGACTGGGGCGGTAAATACCAAAGCCAGGAGATTTCTGCCAAAAAGGGCCAGGGGATAGAAGAGCTACTTGAAAAAGTGCTGCTTGAAGCTGAATTGCTTGATCTGAAATCAAATCCTCTGTTGCGTGCTACCGGATCTATTATTGAATCGTCCCTGGATAAAGGCCGTGGATATGTGTCTACTATCTTAGTTGAAAACGGAACATTGAAAATGGGTGATATTGTAATTGCGGGAACGCATTACGGACGTATCAAAGCGATGTTCAATGAACGTAACCAACGGATAGAAAAAGCAGGCCCTTCTGAACCGGTGTTGATTCTGGGACTGGATGGAGCACCGCAGGCAGGTGACACGTTTAATGTACTGGAAACAGAACAGGAAGCCCGTGAGATTGCCAATCGCCGTGAACAATTGCAGCGTGAACTGGGACTTCGTACACAGCGGATGCTTACTCTTGATGACATTGGCCGCCGTATAGCTGTTGGAAACTTCCAGGAGTTGAACGTGATCGTAAAAGGCGACGTGGATGGTTCTGTAGAAGCCTTGTCGGATTCTTTGATCCGTTTGTCAACAGAAGAGATCCAGGTAAATGTAATCCACAAAGCGGTGGGACAGATTTCCGAATCGGATGTTGTGTTGGCGGCTGCGTCAAATGCCATTATCATTGGTTTCCAGGTACGGCCTTCACAGCCCGCTCGCCGTCAGGCAGAAAAAGAGGGTGTGGAAATCCGTCAGTACTCAATCATCTACGATGCGATTGAAGATGTGAAGAGTGCCATGGAGGGTATGCTTGCCCCTGAAGTAAGAGAAGAGATTACTGCCAATGTGGAAGTACGTGAAGTCTTCAAGATTACCAAGGTAGGTACGGTTGCCGGATGTATGGTGAAAGAAGGTAAGATCAAACGTAATCATAAGATTCGCCTGATCCGTGACGGTATTGTGATCTATTCAGGAGACCTGGGATCACTCAAACGTTTCAAGGAAGATGTAAAAGAAGTTGCTTTCGGTTATGAATGCGGATTGAATATTACCAACTACAATGATATTAAAGTGGGGGATATTATTGAAGCGTACGAGGAGATCGAAATCAAGAAAACTTTATAATATGAACTGGTTGGACATTGTTCTTATATGTCTGGCAGGAATAGGATTTTTTAAAGGCCTGTTTGATGGATTCATCAAACAGGTTGTTTCGCTTATAGCCTTAGGGGCGGCGATCTTCCTGTGTGGAAAAGTGGCTGCCTGGTTAAAAGGATATATAATAGATTCGGGTTGGTTTTCTCCGGGCAGTATAACGATCGTTAGCTATATTTTTGCTTTTCTGCTGATAATAGGGATTCTGGTCCTGGCAGGACAGATCGTTCACCGGATCGTAGGGATCACCCCTTTAAGTATATTCAACCATCTCGCAGGAGGATTGTTTGGTTTGTTAGTAGTGGTTTTATTGTCCAGCCTGCTTCTGAATCTGATGGATATGGCTGATCAGTATGTAGCATTGATACCCCCTGAAGTAAAGGTCGAATCAAAACTATATTATCCGGTCAGGGAAGTCATTCCTAAAATTTATTCAGAAGGATGGTTTTCACTGGAATAATGAATTTGTTAAGATACAAATATGCAGGATTCAAATGACATTATAAATGAAGTAACAGGTGGTGATTATAAATACGGCTTTGTTACTGATATAGATACTGAGACGATCCGGCAGGGACTCAATGAAGAAACTGTGCGGGTTATTTCGGCTAAAAAGAATGAACCGGAATGGCTTCTGGAATATCGTCTGAAAGCCTATCATCATTGGTTGACTATGGAAATGCCGGAGTGGGCTCATCTGGATATTCCACCGATCGACTATCAGGATATTATCTATTATGCCGCTCCCAAACAAAAAGTGGCTCCTAAAAGTCTGGATGAGGTTGATCCGGAGTTGTTGAAGACCTTTGATAAGTTGGGTATACCTCTGGAAGAACAGAAGCATTTGACCGGAATGGCAGTGGATGCCGTGATGGATAGTGTTTCAGTGAAAACTACTTTTAAAGAGGTGCTGGCGGAAAAGGGAATCATTTTCTGTTCGTTCAGTGAAGCTGTACAACACCATCCGGACCTGGTGCAAAAGTATATGGGGAGCGTAGTCAGTTACCGGGATAACTTCTTTGCGGCTCTTAATTCGGCTGTTTTTTCAGATGGTTCATTTGTATATATCCCTAAAGGAGTGCGTTGTCCGATGGAGCTGAGTACTTATTTCCGGATCAATGCAGCCAATACAGGCCAGTTTGAACGGACGCTTATTGTGGCGGATGACGAATCGTATGTAAGTTATCTGGAAGGATGTACTGCCCCGATGCGGGATGAGAATCAGCTGCATGCAGCCATTGTTGAGATTGTAGCTCATGAGCAGGCAGAGGTGAAATATTCTACCGTACAGAACTGGTACCCCGGAGACAAAGATGGAAAAGGGGGAATCTATAATTTTGTGACTAAGCGGGGAATCTGCAAAGGAAACGGAAGTAAAATTTCCTGGACACAGGTAGAGACCGGTTCGGCTATTACCTGGAAATATCCCAGTTGTATCCTGGCAGGCGATAATTCCGTGGGTGAATTTTATTCGGTTGCCGTTACCAACAATTACCAGCAGGCGGATACCGGGACAAAAATGATCCACATAGGTAAGAATACAAAAAGTACGATTGTCTCCAAAGGAATTTCGGCTGGCCATAGCCAGAATAGTTACCGCGGCCTGGTGAAGGTCTCTCCCAAAGCTGAGAATGCCCGCAATCATAGCCAGTGTGATAGTTTGTTGCTGAGTTCAACCTGTGGGGCACATACGTTTCCCTATGTAGATATTCAGAACGACACAGCGATTGTGGAACATGAAGCAACGACAAGCAAGATCAGTGAGGAACAACTTTTCTATTGTAACCAGCGGGGAATCTCGACGGAAGAAGCAGTCGGGTTGATCGTAAATGGATATGCCCGGGAAGTTATGAATAAACTTCCTATGGAATTTGCTGTAGAGGCACAGAAATTACTGTCTATCTCACTGGAAGGAAGCGTGGGATAAATGAATTGACAATTGATAATTGATAATTGACAATGAAACTGTTAGAAATAAAGAATTTACATGCCGGTATTAACGGCAAAGAGATATTGAAAGGTATTAACCTGACTGTAAATAAAGGCG
>JAJQES010000272.1 GCA_021201565.1 Tannerellaceae bacterium | reverse complement strand
ATCTAAACAAAAAACACAAATAATGATAATATCTTATTTATTTCTGTTTTCATCTTTTCGCCTATCCCCTGACTCCTTCATAAAGTCGCGTGCGAACTTGAGTTCGGCATGCTTATACTTATAAAGTTTTTCGGGAGACAGTATTTTCTTAAATTTCTCGTAATACTCGAGTTCCAACTGAGCTTCTGTAATACCGACACCAAGACATTCATCGATGGCTTTTGTATATTCGGCGTCAGTGGTAGTTTCTTTACCTCGAATTTCTCTATGGAGTTTTCTACATTGGAGTCCGGCCTCAAACTTCTTTTTTTGTAACTCCTCACATAAGGGCATAAACGCTGCCGCTTCCTCAGGAGTCAGACCTAACTCTGCCGTAATAAAAGCACTCCTTTTAACGAGAAATGTTTCCCTATCAAAACGTCCGTTTGATCTCCCATTATCTCTCTCCTGAGCATATAACGTGGTAGAGAACAAACTTAACACCGCAACAAATGTAATAAAAAATATTTTACCTGAAACAGAATTATTACAAAAATATGCTAATAACTTCATAATTTATACATTTAATCAATATACTTCCATTCTTCTGCCAGAAGTACTCCGGCATACTGGTTCTCTATAAACTCGAAGAAATCATCATCCTCTGCTTCCTGTATCTCATAAGCGATCTGATGAGCATTTCCGGATTCTACAAATAATGCGTTATCCCCATGGTTTTCCGCAGGTGAGCCCACAAAGAATCTGAAGAATAATCCCAGTCCGGCAAACATAGCGGCCATATACATCCAGGGACGCATCCGGTCCATCAGAGTGATCTGTTTTGCTTCCGTTACAGGCTTTTCCGGTAACTGATCCATGATCTGAGAAGTCAGATTCTCCATGTAGCCGTCAGGAACTTTGAAAGGGTTTCCATTCTTCAACTCATTCAGATTATTTAGTTCTATTTTCATATTCTCAGCTTTATATTCTTTCGACTCTCCAAACATGGAAAGGTTTAACTCTCTCTTGATAAAAACTCTTCAATTTTTTTTACTGCATGATGATACGAAGCTTTTAAAGCACCTACTGAGGTACCTAACACTTCAGACATATCATCATATTTCATTTCGTCGAAATATTTCATGTTGAACACCAACCGCTGTTTCTCGGGTAAAGAAAGAATCGCCCGTTGTAGTTTCATCTGGGCTTCATCCCCATCAAAATAAGTATCTCCTTTTAAACGTTCAGCCAGAAAGCCGTCTCCCTCTTCAATGGAAACATTTTGCTGGTTACGTTGTTTATTCAGGAAAGTGATACATTCATTGATCGCGATTTTATACAGCCAGGTAGAGAGTTTGGCATCTCCCCGGAAATAATCAATGCCGGTCCATGCTTTTAAAAATGTATTCTGTAGCAGGTCATTGGCATCTTCATGGTCCAGTACCATTTTCCGGATATACCAATACAACTTCTCACCGTACATATTGACGACCATAGCAAAGGCTTCACGTTGTCGGTCAGGTTCACGTAATTGTTCTACGATTTCAGCTTCTGTGTATTGTCGCATCCTAACTAATTTGAGGGTAAATATATAAAAAACTTCTTACTTTTGTTTCAAAATAAAATATAATGGAGCTGAACAATATAGAACTGCAGCAGGTATTGATCGCATTCGGGCTGACACTGATCGCTGGTCTGTCAACAGGTATTGGCAGTGTTCTTGCATTTTTTACCAAACGCACCAACCGCAAATTTCTCTCTACGGCCCTGGGATTCTCCGCAGGGGTGATGATCTATGTCTCGTTTATGGAGATGATGCCGGATGCGAAGGAAAGTCTTACCCAGTTTCATGGAGAACGTACCGGTACACTCTATTTGTTACTTGCCTTTTTTGGGGGCATGGGATTTATTAACCTGATTGATTTCCTGATCCCGGAAGATAAAAATCCGCACGAGATACAGAATGTGGAACAACTCCGTGAACGTCCTGAGGCATTACACAAAACAGGTATGCTGATTGCTTTGTCCATTGCGATCCACAATTTCCCGGAAGGAATCGCCACTTTTACCTCAGCCCTGAATAGTCTCGAAATTGCAATACCCATTACCTTTGCTATTGCAATTCACAATATTCCGGAAGGGATTGCAGTATCGGTTCCCATTTATCAGGCAACCGGTAATAAGAAAAAAGCCTTCTGGCTTTCTTTCCTCTCCGGGATGGCCGAGCCGGTAGGGGCATTGGTCGGATTTTTGATATTACTTCCTTTCTGGACTCCCTCTATCCATGGGTTGGTCCTGGCTGCCGTATCGGGTATTATGGTGTTTATCTCTATGGATGAGTTGTTGCCGAGTGCCCAGAAATACGGAGAACACCACCTCTCTATTATCGGACTCGTAGCCGGTATGCTGGTAATGGCAATCAGTTTGTTTCTTTTTATCTGAAACAGATGGTATCTTTCTATTATTCATAGAAATGTAACATTGGCCACATAGTCCTTTCTTACTTTATTTTTATATTTGCCTAACCAATGAAGAGGAATGGTAAATGAATAACCTTAGAGATAAAGACTCCGATAAGAAATGGCTTTACCTTTTGAAACAAAGCGATGTAAAAGCATTTGATGTTATCTACTGGAAATATAATGCCTGGATCTATAATTTTATTCACTCCTGCCTGTTTGATACAGCCGTCAGTGAAGACCTGACCCAGACTGTTTTTCTGAAAATATGGGAGAAGCGAAGAGTGATAGATCCGGAGCTTAATTTTGAATCTTACCTTTTTACAATAGCCCGTCATCTGGTGTATAAAGAGACAGAAAACCGCTTAGCATCAGCAGAAATAATGGGTGAACTGAACTGGCAAATACCGGATCCTTCCCCTTCTACGGAAGAGATAGCCGAAACAAACTCGTTATACACCTATATTCTGGAAATAGCCGGAACATTACCACCCGCCCGGAAAGAGATCTATTTGTTAAGCCGGGAACATCATCTGACCAATAAAGAGATTGCTGCTAAACTGGATATTTCAGAGAAGACAGTGGAAGCACAACTTTCCAAAGCGCTCAGGTTGATCCGTGAAAAACTGACGGTAGATAAAGGATTATTCTTTATCCTGATCAGCCTGATTAGTTAAAAAATATATATTTTCTTTTCCTGAGTAAGGGACATCCATTTGTATAAGATATATAAGTATAGAATGACAGAGAATAAAGATCATAGGAAGCTACTGGAGAAATTCCTGAACGGAACGATCAGTGAATCTGAACTGCCTTTTTTAAAAGAGTGGTTACAGACAGAAGAGGTACCGCAGGAGATGAAACAGTTGTACGAAAACTGCTGGATAGAAACGCAGGATAGTACGCTGGCTCCGGAAATTCAACAGCGGATGTTCCGGCATATCAAAAGAGAGATAGGGGAGGACTTTACTATTCGCTCTACCCGGCGTGTCTCTTTATTCCGTCAGTGGTTGAAGTATGCAGCGGTTATAGCTTTATTCATAATCGGAGGTATTTCAGTTTTCTATACAACGAAAGAATATATAAACCGGGAAGAAGGACAAAAAATTTATACGGTCTCTGCCGCAAAGGGGCAACGGGCCAGTGTGGTGCTACCGGACGGAACAAAAGTCTGGTTGAATTCACATACCGAACTTTCATATTCCGGTAATTATGGGAACAGGGAGCGATTTGTGACCCTGACCGGAGAAGCCTATTTTGAAGTGGCAAAGGATCAGCATACACCTTTCAGGCTGTCAGCCGGTGAAGTGGAGGTAGAAGTATTAGGAACCAGCTTTAATATAAAAGCCTATAAAGAAGACGGAGTCATTACCACAAGCCTGTTTAGTGGAAAATTAAAGGTGCTCACCCAAAAAGAAGAGATGATCTTGGAACCTGACCAGTGTGTGGTATTTTCAAAAGCCATTGACCGGCTCATCTTAGGGCAGATGGAAAACCCCGGGTATGTCCGCCAATGGCAACAAAATAAACTGGTGTTTGATAAAGAGACGTTAGGTAATATAGCCGTTCGCCTGAATCGCCAGTATAATATTGAAGTAATCCTGGAATCGGAAGATTTGAAAGAGTACCGTTTTTCCGGGACCATCCGGAATAATAGTTTGGATAATGTTCTGGAGATTATCAGCCTCTCCGCCCCGGTTTTCTATCGTGTGGAAGGAGATACTATCCGCTTAAAAAGAAAAGAATGATTAGATAAATGAAGGCTTAATATTTAAAACAAACTGCGTATGAAATAAACTATACACAAACAGAAAAAGCAGGCTGTCAGAACCTGCTTCTCCAAAAGACTTTTTACAACAAAAATCATAATTCCGGGTCTCTCTGATTGTCAATTGTACATTGTCAATCGTCAATTTAAAATATGGAACCCCCCAGTTACCATACAGCCCTTGTTATGACATTTGAGTTGTAAAGTTACAAATAATCAGGAATTTTAGGAATGAAAAAATCTTTAAAA
>JAJQES010000340.1 GCA_021201565.1 Tannerellaceae bacterium | reverse complement strand
GTATAATAAGAATATAAGAGTAAATAAATTGCCGGAATATAGAAAGCCTTTTACTATTCATAAATGAATAGATGTATCCATGACGTTTCTTTATTTAAAACTTCTTAAAAATAAGCCATTTCTTTCTATATTCCGGCAATTTATTTACTCTTATATTCTTATTATACTTGCCGTCTTATTCTCTATTGTCAGGATAATTGCTCATATTTGCGACTCAAAAGAACATATTCTACACCTCAACTACCAGATGAGACAAAGTGACGTATACTTATTCAATTACATCTAAATAAATACTATGATCTACGGTTATATCAGAGTAAGCACTGACAAACAGAATACGGAAAATCAGTGCTTTGAAATTAAAAAGTTTGCAGAAGCAAAAGAGATACATATCGATCACTGGGTAAAAGAAACTATCAGTGGTACAAAAAATGTAAAAGACCGCGCATTGGGTAAATTACTCAAGAGGATTCGTAAAGGAGATACTCTTATCACCAGCGAGTTATCCCGCTTGGGTAGAAACCTGATGCAAGTGATGAGTTTTCTGCATATATGTATGGAGAAGGAGATTGTTGTCCTTACCGTCAAAGAACATTACGAGTTAGGAAATAATATCAATAGTAAAATTCTGGCTTTTGCTTTCAGCCTGAGTGCGGAAATCGAACGTAATCTCATTTCCCAACGTACGAAAGAAGCCCTGGCCCGGCGTAAAAATGAAGGAGTCAAACTCGGACGTCCTCCGGGTAGAAAGTCGGACACCCTCAAACTAACAGGCAAAGAAGATATTATCCGCCGGTTATTAAACGAAAAACAGACCCGGGTCTATATCAGTAAGAAACTGGGAGTAAGCCGCCAGACTCTTCGGGTCTTTATCCGGCATCACATGGACATCCGTGCAGAGGATTAATAAGGGTTAGTCCGGAAATTCTTACAAAATGACCGGTTTTTTAGTCTGAATTTCTCACTTCTGAACTTCTTACTTCTAATTAAAGAGCAAAGCGCGTGTAGTTATAAAACGAAATTGCTATATTTGTCTAAATCACTATCGCTTTGTCTAATTAATAAAATAATTCAGTATGGAAAGAACACTTGTAATTTTAAAACCCTGTACCGTACAACGAGGGCTAATCGGAGAAATTATCTCACGCTTTGAAAAGAAAGGCCTGGTATTGGTTGGTATGAAAATGACCTGGTTAACTGATGAACTGTTAAGCGAACATTATGCCCATCTGAAAGAAAAATCCTTTTTCCAACGGGTAAAAGATGCGATGCGTACCTGTCCGGTAATTGTATGTTGCTGGGAAGGAATTGATGCTGTGGAAGCTGTACGTACGTTAGCTGGTAAAACCAACGGGCGCAACGCTGCGCCGGGAACTATCCGTGGGGATTACAGTATGAGTGTACAGGAAAATATTGTCCATGCTTCAGATTCGCTTGAGACAGCCAAAGTTGAACTCAGCCGTTTCTTCGATCCGTCCGAACTCTATGAATATACACCTTCAAATATCTGGAGCCTGTATGCCAATGATGAAATCTGACAATTTACGTTGTCCACAACAATAAAATCTAACTTACAAAATAACAAAAAGGGAACTTGCTTAAAAGTTCCCTTTTATAAACCTAAATACTTATCACCCTTATTCTACGGATATTCTGCCATGAATACCTGTTTACAAAACCTACCGGAAATCTAATATTTCCAATTGTAGAACATTTTGTTTCCTTAAAATGTTTGCAAACAGACTATCCTTTTGTAGCTATTACCCCTAAACAAACTCTATTCTTATTAATAATCCTAAACTTTCTCTATTTATAAAGTGTCTTATAAGAGAATAATAGATATATTTGACGAAAAGAATTTAAAGAAAGGTGAGACAAATGATTTCCTTTTTCTCTGTAAAATTGCCGTTCCTGCTGCTGGCCGGATTGTTAACAACTTTTTCCCTAACAGCAAAAGACCGGACCGGATGGTATGCTTTGTTTGGGAAAAATCTGGCTAAAGCCGATTATGTACCCGGTGGCTGGATGCAAAAAGGAAATATTATCCATGCAGGTCCTGAGGAGTTTATATGGAGTATTGAAGAATATGATAATTTTGAGCTGGATCTTGAATTCAATAATAGTCCATTAGCAACAAGTAGTATTATCCTAACATGTCCGGACCGTGACTTATGGGACACTGAATCCATCCGGATTTTATTGGCTGCTCCTCCCATGGAGGAGGAAGAGGAATTACTATTACCTATATGTGGCACCATTTACGGACAGGATATCCCCGTACGAAATGGAATTGTAAAAAACCCCGGGGAATGGAACCACCTGCGTATCCGCCTGGCCGGCGGCCGGCTTTCCATCATACTGAACGGACGTAAAATTACGGAATGGAATGTACAGACGGCAAAGTCCCTTCCTCCAGCTAAAGGATTCATTGGATTGGAAGGCGGACGTGAAGAATATCCTATTACTTTCCGCAACATACGTATTCGCGAACTACCGGAAAGTGAAGCCGGCACGGCCTTTTCCGGAACTCCACGGCGGGAACGGGAACGAACGTTTCCAACCTATTGATCTTTCCATTTTTTATTTTTCATTTTAAGAAGCAATTACAGTCCCCCCCCCTCTATGAATTTCTGAGGCCTGAGTGATCACGACTTGTTTTACACCTGCATCGACTGCTTCAAAAGCATTTTCCAGTTTAGGGATCATACCTCCCTGCACTATCCCTTTTTGTATCAAATCTTCAAATAAAGGTTTATCAATCTGCGGGATCACACTTTCATCATCCTGTTCATCCCTCAATACCCCTTTCTTTTCAAAACAATACATTAATGTAACCTCAAAATAGGGTGCCAAAGCTTTTGCCGCTTCACCTGCTATCGTATCGGCATTCGTATTTAGCAGATGTCCCTGTTTGTCATGGGTGAGGGGAGCCAGTACCGGAACAATTCCTTTACCGATCAACGATGCTAATAAGCCGGCATTCACCTCTTTCACATCACCAACAAAACCATAATCAACCTCTTTTACCGGACGTTTGTCTGACCGCACCAGATTCATATCGGCTCCCGTCAACCCCAGGGCATTTACATCAAGAGCCTGTAGACCGGCTACTATATTTTTATTCACCAGCCCACCATATACCATAGTCACGACCCGTAGGGTTTCCTCATCTGTGATCCGCCGTCCATTTACCATCCGGCTTTCAATACCCAGTTGTTCTGCCAGACGTGTTGCTGAACGGCCACCTCCATGCACCAGCAATTTATATCCCTCAATAGCAGAAAAATCACTCAACAACCGGCGAAGGCTCGCCTCTTCCTCTACAATCTTTCCTCCTACTTTTACTATTGTAAGTTTCTCCATCTTATTTATTGTCTGTTCATTTTGGAGCCAAAGATAAGAAATTCGTTCTTTGCTTCCATTTCCCGCAATAATTATCACCCGGTAGTTATCACTTTTTTATTCAAATATTTGGAAACTATTGCAAAAAGCAATACTTTTAGCACACAATTTTTATGATCAGTATTCAAAAGTAGCTGATCAAAGGCAAACTAAAAAAATTGTATTTAGAGTTTTTTTCAGAGGCCCGGAATCGTGAGATTGTGGGCCTTATTCATACGATTGATCTGTTATGGATAAATTTGTCCTTGTCCCACTTCCACAAATAACCGGGCCAGTTTATCCGTAACCATTCCAACAAACAAATGACCTTTTTCGGCCGATGCTTTCCGTGGATCTCCAATTCCGGTATCTGATGAAACTTTTCCCCAATGGCGGGGAAGCCATGCAACCTTCTCCTGTAACATAGAAGAAGTAAAAGAAAATGACTTTCCTTCTCCGGCACTTCCCATGTGTACCAGATCCGGACGGTAATGTAACATCACAGATGTTTCCAGTTCATCTGCATGATCACCCTTTTCTTCAAAAAAATCTCCGGCAGGGAGAATAGCATACCAATCACTAACAGTAATTGTCATCTCCGGAAAATCAAGAGCTAAATCACGAATCATAGGTTTAAAGCAATTCCCTCCATGGCCATTTATAATAAATAGGGTATGTATATTCTGGCGTTGCAGGGAGGCCACAATATCTGTCAGAATCGCCTTTTGTGTTTCATATCTCGCATGTAAACAAAAAGACAATGTATGTTGGCCCGGATTCTGCATACCTAAAGGAATAGGAGGTAACACCATGCCTCTGATCACCTGCAACTCATACGCTTTTCTTACAGCATCCAATGAAACGTAATAAGAGGTATAACAATCCGTCAGATAAGGTAAATGATAATTATGAGGTTCAGTAGCACCCCACGGTAAAACCGCATAATCATACACTATTTCTTTCACCTCTCCATAAGTACACACTAAACTATCCGGTTGAAACTCCATATCTTTATAATTAATTTATTTTTTCTTCAAACCTACTCTTTTCTATTTCCTGAGAGAGTATCTATTC
>JAJQES010000363.1 GCA_021201565.1 Tannerellaceae bacterium | reverse complement strand
GGACATGAGATCAACACCGGACATTCGGAAGTAACTAAACCGGACGCTTGCCGGCCGGTAGCCCTTCTGGCAGACGGGACCATGGACGGTTGCTTTACCGGGTCAGCCTGCTGGGGAACCTATCTGCACGGTATACTGGATAATCCCGATGTACGGGATTACCTGGCAAAAGAATATGCGACAGGCACTCAGGAAAAGATTCCCGATTACAACAGCTATAAAGAAACCCAGTATGATAAATTAGCGGATCTGGTTCGCCGGCATGTAGACCTGCCGGCGATTTACCGCGATTTGCTGGAATAAAATATAACATAGTTAGTCTACTACTAATCAGGCAAATAAAAATCGAAAGGTTTATCCCGGTCACAAATTAATGTTCCATTTTCAAAAGTCAATTCGGCCACCTGTATAACCGAGTATTTATATACATGAGGTAAAACACCGGCGGCATCTAATTTGGCGGACTCATCGGCCCAGCCTCCTTCTTTTTCCCAACCGGGATGGGTAAAATAAAAGATATAGGCTTTTTCACCTGTCACGGCTATTCCCGGATGGCTGGCACGTACGTTGTCTTCTTTGCGGGTTCCGCGGTTGCCCAGTATCACACCGGTCTTTTCCCAGGTTTCCGTATCTTCGGACCGGTATACGCCGAACCCCTCCCATTGGTCAGTAAGTAGCCAGTAATAGCCTTTATACTCAAATACCAGCGGCGCCTCATGCCCGCAGTCACCGATCACGACGCCGGGAACCGGTGTAAACTGATACGGTGTTTTACCAACAGCAGTTACGGTTAATCCCAGTTTGGAATCTTTATACCACATTCCCCAGGTGCCATCCGGCTTTTTATAAACCGTAGCATCTAATAACGGATTTTCTGACAACTCGAGTAAACTCCTGAATTTCCACTTATGCAGGTCCTTACTTGTATAATGGGCAATTCTGCCGCGCCCGCCCCAAACGTTATAAACACCTGGGATATAGGTCACATATAAATGGTATACTCCTTTATCATACACGATATGAGGGGCCCAGAAAGTATTAAATCCCGGCTCAAATTCCAGATCCAACGTTCCCCGGTATTGCCATGTCCGGCCATTATCCGCCGAAGAGGCATACCCGATATGGGTTCCATAGACCCAGGCTGTTCCCTGAACAGCAACATTGGCCCGGCGGTTGGTATAAAAAATATTCCAGGTCTTCTCTCTATGATTGTAGATCACGCAGGGGTCAGCCGCTCCGTCAAACACCGGGTCCCGGAATAGCGGGGCCGATGGTATCCGCATGGGTTCCTGTTGCCCATAGCCATACTCACTTCCGGCAAAAAGCAAGAGCCATCCAAAGAAAATGATATATATATTTATTCTCATAACTCCTCTTATACTTTTTATTCACCCGCTATTTTATGAAAGAATTTTTCTATCTCCTCTTTATTTACATACGTAACAGAGAAATCGTCCATAGAACGGGTCGTTAACAAAAAGTTCAGGGAATGGAATCCGGACGGATCTTTCTCGATCAACTGGCTATAAGTGGCAGAGTTATTTTGTGGATTGGAGTCCACTTCCTTACCCGTAAACGTACCGAGATAAAAATTATCCGTAAAAGCATACCGGGTACTTTCCTCTACAGAGATCCGGCTGGGTTCAGCGGAATAAAAAAGATTATCTTTTATTTGTGTGCTGTCGGCAAAACCTCCCCAGGAAGTGATAGAGATCATGGTCCGGTCCGTCTCTTTGGTTAACTTCTTATTGGAATGCAGGATATTGTTACTCACGTAGGTATTCTTTACAGGACCGGCAAAGTGGATGGTTGGCGAGAACATGCCGTCACGTGTCGGACAGGTACGGGTCGCATCATTGATGCTGATGTTATACCTAACGATCGTTCCTTTATTTCCGATACTAAACGGCAGGGTAGAACCACCGTCATTACAGATCAATACAAAACCACCTTCGTTGTCATGGCTGTAATTATACTGGATCACTGTGTTGGTGCAATTCCAGTCCGAATCAAACCCCTGTGCATCCCACGGAGCTTTATGGTCGCTCACTTCGTTGAATTGGATCAGCGTATTGTCACAACTCCACGGCCAGATACCGGCGGCTGCTTCGGTATCAGGAAGGGTTGCCGGGCAATTCCGCATCCGGTTATATTCAATCAGTGCCCCGTAACACCCAATCGGTACAATGCCGTCACCAGGCACCTCTTCGATCAGATTGTTACGTATCACCACATTGGTATTCGGATGCCAGTTTGCCCGGTTTGCATACCCTCCCCAAATCATAGCATTGCGCTCACAACGCCGGATGGTACAGTTCTCAACCAGTAAACCATCAAATACAGAAATAACAGAGTCCCCTCCATTTACAAACAACATACCGGAACCGCCTCCCTGTTCTTTGACAAGACTTCCGTTCACATCCCGTACATCCAGACCATTCAGGGTTATGGAACGGCTTACGCCGTAATCCTTTACCTCTACTTTTATTCCGGTACGGCCACGCAGTCGTTCTTTTCCGGTGTTTACTATTTCCAGGTTATTAACCTGAATATACTCCGAATTATAGATCCAGAGGGCCTGCATGGATTGATCCAATCCTTTAATACAGGGTTTATCACCTACTCCATACGCATCTATGATGATAGGCGCTTCGGGTGTTCCTTTGGCCTGAATATACAGTTCGCCGGTGAAGGTTGTCCCCCGTTTCAGCAGTATCCGGTCACCGGGCCGGAGGGTTACTTCTTTTATTTTATCCAGACTTTTCCAGGCTTTTTGCTCCGATAAACCTGTTTGACGATCATCTCCGCCCACCGCATCCAGATAGTAAATAACCGGCCCGGAGCAAGCCGTCAAAACATACAACATCACCCCCAACCACAACGGAAAGGCAAAAAATCTCGTTTTCATTTTCTTCATCTGTTTATTCAATTATATTATATTCTATTTAATTCATTTACTATCCTACCGAAATCTGCGGCCAAAAGCTGCATCTGTACCACACTATTTGTAGCCGCATCGCGACTATGGAAGTTACAAACTTCCGGGTGTTTCCGCTCCGGGTTACAAACCCGAAGCAAATGAGTGAATAATGGTCATTACGATACAACGATCATTATTCACTACTCACTAAAAAATCACCACCCCGGGTTCTGAACCAGGTTGGAGTTTTTATAGATCTCATTCTGTGGAATGGGGTATAAATACATGTACTCCTGCCAGGGGCGGTCTTCAACTTTTACTTTTTCGTAAGTGAAGGATCCGTCATCGTTGCGGGTGATATCTACCCCATATACCGGAGTGGTCTGACGCATCTCTTTCCAGCGGCGCAGGTCCCAGAAACGATGCCCTTCAAAGGCCAGTTCTACCCGGCGTTCGTTTTTGAGTTTTAACAGGAACTGGTCTGCTGTCAGCGTAACCGGGAAAGGCGGCATATCTACTCCCTGCCGGCTGCGTACCATATTGACTGCATCCAGCGCCGAAAAGGTTAGTTCACCATTCGTATAGCCAGGATTGTCAAAAGCCTCTATCATGGCTTCCGCATAGTTGAGCAGGATTTCCGTATAACGCATGACCATCCAGATATGACGTTTCTGCGACACATTGCCGGCAGTCAGATTCGTCGTTCCATCTACAAACTTTTTCAGATAGTAGCCGGTAGGGGTTGCCAGCGTCTGCGGCTTGCCATTGCGTCCGCCATACCAGGATTCCAGGACCTGATCGTACACCCAGGTGGTGTTATTCAACGCCACCGTATAACCCAGGCGGGGATCGCGTCCTTCATACGGGTTTTGCGGATCATAGTCGGGATCAACAGGTTGATAACCGGCCGAAGCGGTTACCGGCTGACCGGTTGCCTGCATCTCAAAAGCCTCTACCAGATTTTCCGTCGGGCAGTTTCCTGAACGTGCCTCTTCTGTCCCCACCGGGAAGTTATGAATCTCAAACGCGTTGTTATCTCCCTCCCTTACATAAAGGATCATTTCCGGATTCCAGGTATTGTTGGTGATATCCCATACGGCGGGCAGGGAGTAGCCAAACTCGCCGGCCCGTTCAATCACCTCCATGGCAGCCTTCGCAGCCCGCTGCCATTTTGCTTTTTCACGGGTGGGATTAAACAGAGGACTGGCCGCATATAAAAGGACTTTCGATTTCAGGGCCAGCGCTGCCCCTTTAGTGATACGCCCAATTTCATCCACCGGCATACCTCCTGCCTGATCATAAGAATTAGGCAGGTATTGCTGTATCTCATCACACTCGTCCACTATAAACTCCACAATGGTTGCTACCGGGGTACGGCTTTGTTCATTCGCTTCTTTTTCAGTCAGGACTTTTGTCACTAACGGGACATCCCCATAACGGCGCATCAGCTCAAAATAGTAATAGGCCCGCAGGAAACGCACTTCATACGGATAATTATGATACTGAGTCATCATCTCCTGATATTCCCGGTTATTTTCATACTCTTTAAAGGTCTCGCCGGTTCCTTTTTCCAGAAACAGATTGGATGCACGGATGGCCCTGTAATACCACTCCCAGGCCTGGTCATTGAAGACAGTATGAGCCGTGTATTTTCCCTGGTTAAATGCATGTACCCAGGAAGTAGGATCCGCTTCGATCGCTTCGTCGGAAACGGCTGCACGCATACTTCCTCCTTCAAAATTCATAAATTCTTTAGGCAGGTAACCGTAAATATCGGTCACAAATTGTTTGCTTCTTTCAAAGCTCGAAAAGACGGCTTCCTCCTCATAAAATGTATTTTCGTCGTAATCCAGGAAATCACATGCACTGAAAAAGACTACGAGCAGGAAGGAATAATATTTTATATTTTTCATATTATACGGATTTTATGGGTTCTCTATTAAAAAGTCATATTGAATCCAAGATGATAAGAGCGCAGGACCGGATAGTCGGTTCCCGTGGATTCCGGATCTGTTACTTTGATCCGGTCAACCGAAAACAGATCATTGCCACGGGCAAATATCTTAAACTGTTTGATATGGCACTTCTCAATCCAGGCGGCCGGCAATTTATAATACACTTCTGCTGTACGAAGTTTAAAATAAGCGGCACTGGTAATGAAAACGGAATTCTGCCGATAGTTATTTTCGCTCTGTGTGGTGGATAAACGCGGATAGAGTGCATTGTTATTATCCGCACCCGGAATCCAGCGGTTTTCCAGATAGTGTTCAGATATACTTGTATTTCCGATCAACGGTTTATAAAGTCCTTCCGTATTCAGATAAGTGGAATAATTGCCGGTACCCTGAAACAATGCATGCACCCCAATTCCTTTATATTCGAGATCCAGAAAAGCCGAATAATAAATTTCCGGACACAAATCATTATATCCGAGTGCGACCATATCCAGTTCATCAATTTTCCCATCTCCGTTCTGATCCCTGTATTTGATGTCTCCCGGATACACTTTGGAAAACATCTGTTGCGGGCTGGCATCTATTTCTGTCTGGTCTTTAAAAAGTCCGATTGCTTCTAATCCATACATCTGGCGAACGGACCCGCCGGTTCGTGTCAGATAATCATACGGACGGTCCATTTCGGTCATCTCAAGAATCTTATTCCGTGAAAACGAGAACATACTTCCCACATTATAAGACAGATCACCTATTTTATCTCCATAGGAAGCACTTAGTTCCACACCATAGTTTTCCACTTTACCATCCGAATTGAATGGAGGGATCACCCCAATGACTTCCGATGTCCGGTTGCCTGACCACACTAAGATATCTGTCGTCTTGTTATAAAAAGCATCTGCCGTAATAGAGAGATGATCGCACAACCGGGCATCCACTCCCACATTGGTCCGGTAAGTCTTTTCGTAAGTCAGGTAACGACTGGGCAGGAACAGTTCATAGAGTCCGCCGAAGGTGGAGAAGTCATGCTTAAAAATAAAATTGCCTCCGGAATTGTATGGATGATCCGCATACTCTTTCAGCACCACCGAATTTCCGGTTTTACCATACGAGGCCCGTAGTTTCAGCAAATTGATCCAGGCAACCGGTTGCATAAATGATTCATTGGAGATATTCCAGGCAGCCGATACGGCAGGCAGGATTCCCCAGCGGTCTCCCTGAGGCAAACGGCTCGTACCTGAGACTGACAATGCCAGATCGACCACATAACGGTTCCGGTAGCCGTAATGCAGATGGGTGATGATGTCCTGGGAGGTGAAGGTATTGAACTGATAGCGGAGTACATTCTTTTCCTGTTTATACATGACAGAAGCATTCAGTATATGATCTGTAAAAGCTCTGTCATAATTGATACGTGCCACCAGATTGGAGTGCCGCTCCTGTGCACCGACCTCCGAATAATAGCCTAACTCCTCCTGATCCTGTCCGTACTGGTAGGTATTGGTATGGATCAGATTTCCCTGCTCATCCAGCCGGGCGGAATTCACTTCATACAGAAAGTTTTTGGTACGGCCATCCCAATAGTCTACTGTAGCATCAAATCCTATGCGCATTTCTGCGGATAACCCTTTCGCCAACATACTCAAGTCCTGCTTAAGGCCCATATCCGCATACATGCCCCGCGAGTGAGCCGGAGCATACCCGGTTCCGGAGATCAATGCGACCGGATTGGCACTGAATGCCGGACCACCGCCGCCCCATACTCCGCTGGTAGTTTTGACCGGGAAAGCATTAGCCGGTAACTGATAAACAGTCCGGCTCAACTGATCATCCCCCGCGGTTCCCGGACGATTCCATTCGCGCAGTTTGCCTAATAAATGCAACTCAACACTTGTGGTAGATGTCAGGTCAATATCCAGATTCGTACGAATATTAAGCGTAGAGCCGGAGAGCTGTGTATTATAAGAATCCGTGTCGTAGGCGTGATTGAGCAATCCTCTGTCCGAAGCAAAATTAATGAGGGAAAAATAACGTACTTTCGATGTTCCCCCACTTGCCTGTACATTCACCTGGTCGCGCTGTCCCATATCCCGGAAAATTTCTTTTTTCCAGTCCACATCCGGATAAAAGTCCGGATATCTGCCGGAACGGTAAGCCGCGATTTCCTGTGCCGAATAGCGTGCCGGCCGCCCTTCATTGCGTAGTCCTTCGTTCCATGCTTCGGCATAAGTAGCCGCATCCGCCATCTTAGGGAAACGCCCGGCAGTAGTAAAGGTATGTTCGTAGGATACATTTATATCCATTTTGCCGGCAGTTCCTTTTTTGGTTTCCACCAGTAACACCCCGTTTGCTCCCCGCAGACCATATAATGCCAATGCACCGGCGTCTTTCAGGATCGTTACACTTTCTATCTCTTCTGTGACCAATGAACTCAATGGCCGTTCAAACCCATCCACTAAGACCAATATCCCGGCGTTGTTGAGGGTTCCGATCCCCCGGATGAATAGCGTAGGATCAGACTCCCCAAAACCGCCGTATCCGCCGTTCTGCAGAACAGTCAGACCCGGTAATTTGCCATACAGCGTATTGGCCGGATTGAGGCCGGGCCGTTTCATTAACTCCTCCCCCCTCACGGTTGAGGAAGCGATTGTGGATTCTTCCAGGTTATAGCGTATCCACCGTCCGTAGTTTACTTCCGTATCGGAATAGGCCATCCGGATCACCGGTGTATCATTTTGATAGGTATAATACCGGTTCCCATATCCGACCGCTTCCACCTGAAGCCGTGTGCCCACAGGAAACTCATCTGCAAAAGAGAAATTCCCCTCTTCATCCGTTACACTTTTTACCGAAGATTTTCCTTCCTGCCAGATGATCGCTCCGGCCACAGGCTGCCCCTCTGAATCCAGTACTTTACCGTTTACCCGGGGTTCTGTCTGCGCGTATGTTACGCCCATGAAGATAAACAAACCGGCAAACAGAAGGTATATTTTGAATTTTATATTTCTCATGAATTTTCTGATTAAAGTATTATCTACTGCTTATTGCTTACCAACCCGGATTCTGTATCAATCCATACTCCTTGTATATTTCATTTGTAGGAAATGCACTCAGGTACCATTTGGGAGAGAAAGTACGTGCCCACGAACGGGGGGTTCTTGCAATATATTCAAAAGTGAATTCCGTAGGTTCTATACCCGTCACATCCGGGTCTTTATTCGGATCATCCGGATCTTTCAGATAGATTACTACGCGGTGCAAGGGCTTTTTAAAGATATCTTCCCGTTTGTAGCGGATGATGTCAAACCAGCGAACCTCTTCATATCCGAATTCACAGGCACGCTCTACCAACAATGCTTCTAAGAACTCATCCTGCGATAGTCCCGGTTTCAACGGGCCGACTCCTACCCGGTCTCTTATCATATTTACATACCTGTATGCTTCCGCGGTAGGTCCGTTCAACTGATTCAGTATTTCCGCATAATTCAGGTACATCTCTGCCAGCCGCAGATAGGGCCAGTGGGTCAGTTTACCCGGCAGATCATCGCCATCCAGATGGAATTTACGTACTTTATAGCCTGAACCCCATCCACCGTCGGGAGTTACATCTACCCGGTCACGTCCGCCGGCCCAGCTACGCGCATACCGTTGAAGGAAACGGTCACCCACTACCACAACCGATTCATACAAACGGGGGTCACGGTTACGATAAGGATAGTCTTTATCATATCCTGAATTAGGATCTGTGATGGGCAATCCGTTCGCCATACCGAACATATCCACAAATTCCTGTGTAGGGCTTGCCGTTCCGTACCCCACACTCTGTGTAAAATAATAGCCATCCGACCAAAAGTCGGGCACAGTATATCCATAGGTGGTAGAAATAAGAGATTCCGTGGTTCCCCGGTCAAAATAAGCACTCCGGTAAGCCGCCCGGACATCACTTCCGGTCACTAAGGCATAGTACCCGTTTTGTTGCAGAGCCGCAAAGAAATCATCATGCGCTTTCTTCGCCTGGTCCCACAATTCAGGTTTATAGCCACCATACCAGGTCAGTTGTTGTGTGGAGGCCTCCCCATCCATATAAGGTTTATCACTGTTAAATAAAGGACTGGCCGCAAACAGCAGGATGCGGGCTTTCAGTCCCATCGCACCGGCGCGGGTAAAACGACCGAACCAGTTTGTCAGATCTTCTCCCTGTAAGGCCCAGGGCAGATCGGGGATGGCCTCATCAATCAGGTCCACGATATTTTGTAAAGTAGTGTAAGCTGTCTCCCGGGGTTGGTCGAATTCATCATTCGGAGTAAAGGCATGGTCTACCCAGGGTACACCCCCGTAATGACGGAACATATCACAATAATGAAGGGCTATGACCATACGGGCTTCCGCTTTCAGGCGTATTTTTTCCTCTTCCGTCATATCGGGAACCACGTCCACGTTCCCGATGAACAGCCAGGCACGCCGGATACCTAACCAGCTATCCCGTGCAGTAAACGGATATTTAACCCCTCCGCCTCCATTTTCGGTTTCCGCCGTATAGGACCCACCATAATAATTAGGCATAGCGCCCCCCCAGCTAAGAGTGGATTCACTCAGGTCAGTCAGCGACTCCAACACATCCTGGTTGATCATATTATGCCGGGTACTCCATGCACTCGTATTCAATCCGTAGGGGAGGGTCTCATAGGCAGCCCACAACGCACGCCGTGCCGTCAATGCACTGGAGTAAATATAGTTGATATCCACATCTCCGGCCGGAGCCTTTTCAAGGAACGCATCCCCGAACTTCAGATCCTGGCAGGTCGTAAACAGCCACACAGAAAGGATCAGTACGGCCCATCCATATATTTTATTTTGTAGATTTTTCATCTGTCGCGTGGTTTAAAAATTAATATTCAAGCCAAAGTTGATCACCATCAGAAGTGGATAATTAAACTGTGAATCATCCGTAGCTTCCGGATCCGAGATTTTCAAATGGTCAATCGTTACCAGATTTTCACCTGACACATAGAACCGCAGGCTTTGGATCTTTACCGACTTCATCCAGTCACCGGAGAAAGTATATCCGACCTGTAAGTTCTTTAACCGCAGGTAAGAAGCATCTTTGAGCCAGAGTGTAGAGTTTTTGTAGTTGTTATCCACATTCTTAAAAGCAATCTTCGGGAAGGTTGCGGTTTCAGCGGTTTCAGGTGTCCACCGCTCATCAAACATATACTGAAGGAGAGAACGGTCATTGGTGTAACCGAACGGACGGCGAAGGGTTTCGCCTACAAACCGGGAGGCCTGGGCTGCTCCGACCCACATCATACTAAAATCAAACCCTTTATAAGAGGCTCCTATCGTAACTCCACCATTCAACCGGGGATATTTGGGATAACCGATATACATAATATCATTGTCATCAATAACGCCATCATTATTCAGGTCTTTATATTTGACATCTCCTTCGGAAAGATCACCCGCATGCACCGGCATACCGGAATCCGGTTTCAGGTCATCGGCCGTCACAAAACCATCAAACACATATCCGAACTGTTGCCCGACCGAACGGCCGGTTTCATACAGCCACTCATAGGCACGGGGTACTTCATCTTTATAAATGATCTTATTTTTAGCGTATGATACATTTGCACTGACCCAGTATTTGACCTCTTCTACCGAATGATTCCATTTTAAAGTGGCTTCATATCCCCGGTTATGTACTACACCAATGTTCAGGACGGGCATTTGTACGGCCAGAAAACCGGGTGCGGTATTACGGGAAGTAAGAATATCATTCCGTTTTTCAATAAAGTAATCAAACGACCCGGACAGCTTATCATCCAATACCGAAAAGTCAACTCCATAATTCTGTTTTCCTGCTTTTTCCCAGGTTACCCAGGGGTTTCCGAGGATTTTTTCAGTAGCTCCCGGCTGGTTACCGGAGACATTGGTTCCAAAATTATAGCCACCTGTCCAGGGATTATAGGAATCCGGCAGATAGAAGAAACGCGATTTACCCTGCACCAAATCATTCCCTACCAATCCATACGAACCTCTGACCTTCAGGTAACTCAAAAAATCCTGATTCTTCATAAAGTTCTCTTCAGAGATAATCCAGCCGGCAGAGAAGGCCGGGAAAAAGCCATACCGGCGGCCCGGCGCAAAGTTTTCCGATCCGTTATATCCCATATTGAAGTCCACCATATAGCGGTTATTATAATCATACGTCAACCGGCCTACAAACCCGACATATCCCCGGGGAATCTCCACAAAATCAAATTTCTCTCCATCCGGATACTGTTCACGCCATTGATTATAAAGAGCCAGCGCACTGACATGGTGTTTCCCAAAATCACGGGCATACCGCAGGCTGGCCTCTAAGTTCCAGTCACGGGAACGGCCAAACCATTCGTTATACCCAAATGCGGACTCTTCGCCCACTTTACGCATAAACCGTTCTTCCGGTCTGGGATTTAACGGATCTTCATAATGAACCGTATAATAAGGGGTTGATTTCGATCTTGTTTTATTGTGGTCATAACTACTATTGTAGGAGCCTTTCAGGTTAAGTGATAATCCTTTTGTCAGAAAGTCCAGTTTCTGCTCTAAGGCAATATCCAGATTGATCACATTATTCACTTTTTGCCTGTATCCGCGTCCATAATAGGCGACTAAGGGATCATTCAG
Organism: Tannerellaceae bacterium; assembly: GCA_021201565.1. Classification (GTDB taxonomy): domain Bacteria; phylum Bacteroidota; class Bacteroidia; order Bacteroidales; family Tannerellaceae; genus UBA4116. Next base: position 11,604 of record JAJQES010000363.1, on the reverse strand, counting down.
TACATTTCCCGGAATATTTTCACTACTGGTGCGTATCCATTTTCCGTCTACAATTCCGGCGCCGGCAAAAGGAATTGCCCAGGTTAGATCCCGGTAGAGCCACTGGTCCTGCGTGTTCGGTTCGTTCGTGTCCTCCAGGCGTCCCCCCAGATTGATCCGCAACAGCGTACTGTTCGTCACATCAATGTCTAAGTTGGCACGGTAATTATAACGATTATACCGGAAGTTCGCATTATAGTCCAAGTCAAACGAATTAAAAAGTCCCTCCTGAGTCAATACCCCTATGGAAGTAAAGTAACGTACCCGTTTGGTACCTCCGGAAATATTTACATTGTGTTGTGTCTGTAAAGCGGATGATTTCAGGATCATATCCATCCAGTCGGTATCCGGATAAACCAGCGGGTCCGAATGGGTCCGGAATGCTTCCATCACGTGAGGCTGGAAACGGACCTCAGACGGGTCCATCCCATCGTAGATCTGGGCTTCATTATAGACCGTAGCATAGTCATAACTATTTACATATTTCAGGACCCGGATCGGGCGCTGAATACTGGCCGAAGTCGAGATCGAGATCTTTGCATCTCCCTCCTGTCCCCGTTTGGTAGTTACCAGGATGACCCCATTGGCCCCCCGTACTCCGAAAACGGCTGTTGCCGAAGCATCTTTAAGGATCGTAATATCTTCAATCTCATTCGGATCCAGGCGAAAGAACGAACGCTCCACACCATCCACCAGCATGAGAGGTTTAGCCCGGTCGGCATCTAATGAGCCAATTCCACGAATAAAGATAGAAGGATCGTCGGCTCCCGGTTGTCCGGAATATTGAATAGCAGACAATCCGGGAAGATTTCCGGCCAGCGCATGCGCAATATTGGGAACCGGCGCCCGCAGGATATCTTCACTTTTCATCGTAGACAACGCTCCTGTAACCGTTACTTTTTTCTGGGTACCATACGCAATCACCTGTACGGCATCCAGCATCAGAGAATTTTCTTCCATGACTATCTGAAAAACAGAATTTCCCGTATATTTCATTTCGACCTGTTCAAAGCCGACATACGAGAACACCAGTACAGCAGAAGCTGAGGGCAGGTTAATAGAAAACCGTCCGTCCAGATCCGTCATGGTACCGGTCGTAGTACCTTTTATGACCACATTTACTCCGGTCAGTGGGTCACCGTAGGTATCTTTCACGACTCCCGTCACAGGAATTACGCTTTGTTGTAATACGGAAGGCACAACCTCTTTTCCATTGCCTGTGTGCGGATATTGTTCTCCACTGCCCGCGGCATAGGAAAACGGAACACCGAAGCACAAACCCACGACAGGCACTAATAAATTCCAACGTGTTTTTTTCATTGACAATAAGTTTAATTTAATAGAATCAGGTTTCTTAATTCAGGGTATGTACTGTGAGAATACATACGCGGTTTTCATGCAGTTGTTTTTTCTTCACTCTCTTCATTGGGTTGTTTTTTAATTCGACAATCTGTTTTTCATTCAGTATTTTCTATGATGTAAAAGAACTATTTTTCACCCTTGTTTTGGGGTAGGATTTATTCAAAGAAGATGAATCATACATCACGCTCTTCCTTTTTTGTGAAAATGGATCACTTCTTCTCCAGACAGATCCGGTTTACTGATAAAGGCTTTATCTTTAAAACAGGGTTACCCTTGATTTTTCGTTGAGAAGTGGTGATATCGGAGTGGTTCAATGCAGTCCGCGACAATCTATCGGGTGCCGACAGATCCTCTATGCCGGTCAGCTGGTAACCAGCCGGCACAAGGACTTTTAACTGTACCTCCTGTCCGGATTTATTAATAAAATAGAGGTGAATTCCTTCTACTGTTTCGCACGCCTGTACTTTATAGAAATCCGTTTGCGATTGCAGGTTTACCTGTAACGGGAAATTCACATCGTGTATATCCGGATGCGTATTTTGTAGTATAGCCTGCGATTCATTTTTACGCCCACCTGTCAGCGTGGTTTGCAACGGATAGGTTTCCTGTTGAGACCGGAAAAACCGAAAGACCTCTCCCGTAGGTGATAACCAGGCACGCTGTTTGGACGATTCAATCACGTTCTGTCCCCAGGTGTTGACACAGTTGTTAAAATTAGAGAGATAAAACTCTCCTCCGTAAGAGAGATAATCCAATAACTGTTCTGCTGCATTCAGGGCATAAAACCAATGGATCTGCCGGTAAGAAAGCACTTTTTTATAATTATTCTCCACCCGCCAGCTCCAGGCGTGATGTTGCGGTATCTCCGGATCGGCAAAAGGTTCCGGCGAACTGCCACCCGCCAGCCACTCCGTGTTAGTCAGCCTGACAGAGGTACCGTTTGCTTCGTTGTATTTCCGTAAATTCTGCAATATTCTGTTCACAAAGGCGGGAGAACCATTCCGGAAAATCACATATTCAATATGTTGCCCGGCAATCTCCAGCATCTGTTCAAAATAGTCCTCTTCATGGTCAAAAGAATAGCACATCATCATTAACTCAATATCAGGATCAACGGCCCGCATGGCATCCGAAAACAGTACCACCTGCCGGGCATACTCCAGCGCATTCCATTTACGCCCTGCTTCATTGTCCATCTCAAACAAACGGACCTTCCGGCTGCGTGTCACTCCGTTTTCCTGCCGGAACCGTCCCATCGGGGTATCCTCTCCCCCATTCAGGTATTCAACAAACTCAGCCGCTTTAAAAGGAGTGCTGCTCATCATATTGATACAGATTTGTGGCTCACACCCCACGGCGTCACACAGTTCCAGAAACTCATCAATCGAAGCGTCGTTATCATCGAGGCTTCCCCAGAAGAAACTGGCGGAAGTTTCACGGGTATCCCGTGGCCCCACATATTTCCGCCAATCATAAAAACTGGCATAGCATCCGCCCGGATAGCGGATCACCGGCACCCGTAATTCCTTTAATAACTCCACCACATCCGGCCGCCAGCCATTTACTGTATGATCCGGCATCAGGGAACAACAGGACAAAACAACTACTCCCTTCCAGCCATATACCAATTCCAATGTAGCCGCACCGGTAAATCCCAGATCCGGTATGCTGCAACTGAACGGTTGCTGGTAGCCCCGCAGATCAAATACCTGCCGGAACAGGATATTCTCCGGATTAGCCTCCTCTCTCAGGATCATTTCAAAGGGTTTCGTATGGGTTTCAGCCGGAGTCACCTGCGCAAATCCCGGTAACGATTCTCCCACCCGGTGGCCTGCCTGAAGGAAGCCTCCGGTCAGGGAAAAAGTATAGGTCTCACCGGCTTTCAACCAGATCCCATCCTGTGCAATTCCTCCTCTTACTTCTGTATCTTTGGACATTAATAACGAACTCAACCCTTTATAAGATTCCGTTCCCCGGGTACGGGAAAGGGTGATAGGCCCCGGATCAGTCAGGTACCATTGATTCTCTTCATAGCCGGAATGCCAGAAAGGAGCTTCTTCATTATACATAGAAGCAGGAAACATCCACCAGTGGATGGTGTTATCACTTTCACCAAACGAAGGATAGTCCTGCGGCAGGAGGAAACTGCGGTTATAGATTTTCTCTGCCCATATCCCACTCACCTGCCGCCCGAACCCGGCTTCTACAAAATTCCCGAAAATATAACGGCTGACCGGCGTTTCCGATAATCGATTTGTTTTTACCTCCACCGTCACCCGGTTGGAAGCCGCCAGAGAAGCAAGGATCCAACTCCAGCCAATCAGTAGCGTGGTTATTCTTTTACATCTGTTATTTTTCATGGCTTTATGATTTTTGTATTAGCCGGCAACCAAACAGTCTACCCACCATTTTATCCGGATGCGAACGAAACGTCAGTGTGACCTTATCTTTTCCTTTCACTACATGTTCCGGCAGGTCAAATTTCAGATCATAGAACACATCCGGATAAGGAGCATTCATCGTAATGCTGGTCAATATCTCATCATCCACCAGAATATCAAACGAATTGCCCCGGTCATCATTTCCCCAATAGGTACAAACCAATTGCATAGGGACATCCTTTCGTACCTTCATATCGAAGGCATACCAGCCATTATTCCAACTCAACCGGAAGGGTTTTTCCATAAAAAGACCCACCGCAGTATCCTCTCCCCGCATGTTATGATCACGTTCAGGCTGCATCTCGCCGGGTTGCAGGAAGTCGATTGTGCGCTGTTTCATATTCTCCTCTTCCTGTAAATAGGCTTTATAGGCCTCTTGTTTTTCTGTCCATCCCTCCTGGTCAAACAGATCGAAGTAGACGATATATTTCTCATCATATAAAGTATAGAAAGGAGCCAGTGTAAAGTCAACCGGAAAACCGGTATGATTCGTACGGAAGATAGCCTCTTCCGGTGATACCCATGTCAGCCACTCTTCCACAGGCTTATCATTTGTGATCAGTACAGGAATATCTTTCACCGGGTCTAACACCCCATTCCCCAACCGTCCGGCCAGTACCAACGGTCCGTATTTGATCGCTGTACGTTCCGGTTTATCCTGCATCGGGTCCAGATATACCGGCATGGGAAAAGAAATCTCCACCCGGTCATTGTCTTTCCATTTCCGCTTTAATACAATATACTCACCCGGAACGGCAGAAACTTTCTGTTCCTTTCCGTTTATCAGCACCCGGCAGCCCTGCGTAGCCCACTCCGGATACCGGACAGAAAGAGGAAACGATCTCTCCTTTTGACTGTTCACCGAAAGAGAAATAGTACCCTCCAACGGATAGGCTGTTTCCTGGGTAATAACCACACCCGCCTCTTTCCAATGAAGCCGGGAAGGGATGAAGAGATTCACATATAAACCACCTTCCGGGTTTTTAAAATAAATCGCTTCCCCATATTTTGTATGGTTCTCCATACCCGTACCCACACAACAGGTAAACGATTCAAAAGGAGTCGAATAATGACGGCGGCTTCCGGCGGCCAACGGCACATAATAGGTTACCATGCCGGTCTCCGGATGTTGGGAGGCAAGAATATGATTATATAACGCCTTTTCATAAAAATCATAATAGGCCGGATCGGCTGATTGCTCATACAGGATCTTACTTAACCGCAGCATATTATGCGTATTGCAGGTCTCCGTCGTATGGTCGCTCAGGCGGTTGGAAAGCTGCCCCGGTTTTCCAAAATGTTCCCCATCACTATTTCCTCCTGTACAATACGAATGATTGCAGGTGACAGTGTGCCAGAAAAACTCAGCGATCGACTGGTCGTCACGATCACCGGTCACCGCATACCGGCGGGCAAGTCCGACAATTTTCGGTACCTGCGTATTGGCGTGCAGATAAGCTAAGGAATCCTGATGCTGACGCAGGGGGTCAAACAATTTCTTATGATCAAACCAATGGCTCATTTCCAAATATTTTTCCTCCCCGGTGATCACATAGACATCCACCAGCGATTCAAGCATGCCACCGTGTTCACAGGCCAGGATCTGCTGCCATTGTTCGTCGGTCAGATCTTTAAACGAGTTATATGCCCAGTCGGATAGTTTGACAACGACTTTGCGGGCCTGTTCATTAGCCGTATACCGGTAAACATCCACAAGGCCGGCCCACAGTTTATGCAGGACATACCAGGGTACCCAGCCGCCATTCAGGTCAAACCCCGCCGAGCGGATATCGCCACGGGAAACCTCCGCCCAGATCGTGTCCTCATTCAGGATACTTCCAACATAGCCGGTTCCACGGGCAACCTGGCACCGGGCCAGTTCACTGATAATATAATCCGTAATTTCTTTATACGCCTTCTCGCCGGTGGCGGCATACATCCGGCTGCAGGCTGACAGGTAATGCCCCATAGACTGTCCGCCGACTCCCAGGCTCTCCCATCCGCCATAATGGGGTGCTTTCGGTTCGAATCCGGCGTTCAGATGAAAACGGTGCAGGTAGCGGTCCGGCTCCATACTTAGCAGCCACCGGCTGTTTACCTCACAGGCATGTTTAAACGGACTATCTAATAACTCCACATCTCCGGGATGGAAAGGGAGCGCTTTGGGTGTTCCGGCAGTTTGCCGGGAGGTTTTTTCCGTCCGGCAGGAACAAACAATCAGGACACAAAGGAATAAAATCAGTTTTTTCATGGTAAATCTTTTTAGTGGTTAACGCAAAAGTAGAGAGTACAATCCCCGGATAGGGATACGATTTATTCAAAAAGGAGGAGGCATTATTCAACAGCGATTATAATTCATAAAAACCGCCGGAGCCGTGTGTTTCTTAGAGAAAACCACTATCTTCGCCAAAGAGAGTCCCTGTTAACCCCAGATGAATAAACCTTTAATCGAATGAAAACGTTAGTTATTTTATTCATATCATTTATTCCTTCTGTTCTATATGCCGGTATCTTTCCTCCCATGCAGATCCAGTCTGTCAACAAAGAGGAATTATTGCCCAGCCGGCAGATCAACCAACTTTACGAGGATAGTGACGGATATATATGGATCTGTACCACCAATGGCCTGTGCCGCTACGATGGCTATACTTATAAAGTATATAAAGCCATGTACCTGACCCCTCATCTTTTATATAATAATTTTGTGAATACGGTGTTTGAAGACTCCCATAAACGGCTATGGATCGGAACCGTAAACGGAATAAATATATTAGACAAACGGACCGGTAAAATGGAAGCCATAGACCGGAGCCGGTTAAGCGGCAACCATATCTGGAGTTTCCTGCAAACAGATGAAAATACCCTCTGGATCGGAAGCCAGAACGGACTCCATCTATATAACCTGGCAACAGACTCGATCACAACATTCAAAAATATTCCCGGTGATACGGGTTCTATTCCGGGAAACGATATACGGGTTCTTTACCAGGATTCTGAAGGCTATATCTGGATAGGAACCTGGGAAAAAGGAATCGCACGACTAAATCCTTACACATACGAATGTATCTCCTATCCTCCTCTTCCCGGTTTTAACCGCATCAGTGTTCTTTACGAAGACAGTCAACAAAACTTCTGGATCGGAGCATGGGCGGATGGACTTCATAAACTGGAAAACCGCAACGATCCTCAACAGGCATTTTATACCGGCCACGGCAAAGAGCAGAATTATGAGTCAGTGATTCATTCGATTATTGAAGATAAAAACGACAATCTATTGATCGGCACCAGTCTGGGGTTAGATATATTGTCACCTCCTTATAGTAAGGAAAACTATCATACCTCTACAAAAGAGAAGCTCATTGACATTCCGAACTGCGAGATCAATCATCTACTGTATGGTAGCCAGGATATAATCTGGATAGCAACCGAAGATAACGGAGTTTACCTGATGTATAAAGATGAAAATCCGTTTGTTAATTATCCCTTCGACGGATTAGGCGATTTCAAACAACCGCTCAATATCAATACCATTTTCGAAATAGGGGAAGAAGAATACCTGTTAGGAGCTAATAAGTTGGGGATGGTGCGTTTTAATAAAAAGAAAAATGAACTAGTTCATTTTTCACACGATAAGGATTTACGTATGTTCCCCGGTTCACTGGGGAACATACAGAAGTTTTTAAAAACTTCTCAAAAAAATCAGATACTGGTAGGTTCCGAATACGGAGGACTTATGATCTGGGACCCCCAACGACAAACAGTAGACCAATACTATCCTTATTGGGGTATGTGGATCACAGGCGATATTGTAAAAGCTCTCTGTGAAGACGGGAAACAAAATATCTGGATCGGCACGAATAACGGACTTAATATCCTGACCGCAACAGATACTCTTTCCTATATTAACCTGAATGAAGATGAAAAAGTAGAAGTACAGTCGATCCTGCAGGATCATACCGGACGTATCTGGATGGGCACAAAAAATAGTGGTATTTATACAACAGTGCCGGAGGATGTCACCCAACTGTTTTTTGAGAAATACAACACCTCAAATAACCGGATAAACAATGATGAGATCAAATGCCTGTATGAAGATAGTAAACAGCGGCTATGGGCAGGAACCAAAGGAGGCGGATTGAGTCTGTTGAACCGGGCGAACAATCGGTTTGAGATTATAAACTGTATGCAGGAGATACCCGGAGATGCCATTTTCAGCATTACCGAAGTAAACGACTTGTTATTTATCGGTACCAATCAGGGATTGGTGCAGTTTGACCCGGAGGGAGCCGGGGGCAACCAGATCAAAATATTTACGGTACAGGATGGTTTGCTGGAAAACACGTTCAATCAACAGGCTGTACTGGTCGACTCTAAAGGATGTGTGTTATTCGGCACACCGGCCGGACTCTGCACCTTTTACCCGGAAGACCTGGTGGATAATCCTCCCACCGTACATACAGTCATTTCAAACATCCACATCTTCCACGAGCCGTTTGACCATCTTCCTCCGAACAAACAACGGAAAATATCCCCGGAACTTCACCCTGAATTTTCCAAAGCGATCACCCTGACCCACAAAGATTATAATTTCGGGATTGAATTCGCGTCCCTGACCTACAAGCATCCGGAGAAAAACCGGTATGCCTACATATTGGAAGGATTCGATAAAGAGTGGAATTATGTGGATGCCGACCACCGTTTTGCCTACTATACCAACCTAAAAAGCGGAAAATACCGCTTCTTAGTGAAAGGCACCAACAAAAACAGTTTTATGGATGAATCCCCACAGGTGTTAGAGATCACCGTACTTCCTCTCCCTTATCAGACCGGGTGGGCATATAGTGGCTACTTTGTGATCTTTTTTCTGCTCTGTTGGGGAGTGACCCGTTTCCTCAATTACCGGATACGGATGCAACAGGCGCTCCGGCTGGAACAGATCGAACATGCCAAATCGGAAGAATTAGCCCAGACCAAGCTCCGTTTCTTTACTAATCTGAGCCATGAACTGCTCACTCCTCTCTCCATCATCAACTGTTCGGTAGAAGAGTTACGGTCCGGTGTCCGGTACGACGAAAATATCTACCGCATCATCCGGATGAATATCCAGCGCCTGAACCGGCTATTGGAACAGGTACTCGAATTCAGGAAAGCAGAACATGGTAAACTAAAACTGGCAGTCGCTTTCGGAGACATCGGAGGATATATATACCGGATCTGTGAAGACAACTTTACGATCCTTGGAAAAAGCAAAGAGATCCGGCTGACCATCGAAAACCCGGTACCTTACATTCCCGCCTGGTTTGATAAAGACAAAATAGATAAAATCATGTATAATCTGCTCTCGAATGCCTTCAAATACAATAGAACCGGCGGAGAAGTGCGGGTAACTATCCTTCCCGAATCACCCATAGACGAATTTAATTACCGTTACCTGTATGTATCTGTCGCCAATACAGGAGAAGGCATTCCTGAAAAATATCTCCCCTCCCTGTTTGAACGGTTCTATGAGATCGGATATAAATCCGCGGAGAAACGCGGAAACGGGATTGGTCTTTCACTAACAAAGAATCTGGTAGAAATCCATCAGGGAAGTATCCAGGTAGAAAGCATCCCTGGCGAATGGACCACTTTCTCCTTCCGGATTCCCATTGAAAAAAGTGCCTATATAGAATATCACCCCGAAGCCTCTTCCCCTTCACCGGACAGCCTCCAACCCCAGTCATCAGAGTATTTAATTAACAACCCGCACCCAGCATCCCCATCCCTCTCACTTCCTGCGGAAAAGACAGGATACAGTATGCTGATTGTAGAAGATCACCTCGAATTGCTTAACTCACTGAAAAACCTGTTGTCCACACGCTTCACTATTGTGACCGCCACCGATGGAGTGCAGGGAGTCAATCTGGCCCGGCAACACAATCCCGACCTGATCCTGAGCGATGTAATGATGCCCCGCATGAACGGATTTGAATTGTGCCGGAAAATTAAAGAAGAGATAAGCACCTGTCATATCCCGGTGGTGCTCCTGACGGCAAAAGTGTCCTACGAAGATAAAATGGAAGGATTTCAGGTACATGCAGACGCCTATATCACCAAACCCTTTGATTTCCGTATGCTCGAAGCGCAGCTGTTCAGTATGATCCATAACCACCATCTATTGGTCAATAAATTCAAAAGTACACCGCTGACCAAAGACATCCGGATCACTTTCACCTCGATGGACGAAAAAATATTAAACCGGGCCATTGAAGTAGTTGAAAAGAACCTGGAAAATCCGGAGTTCGACCTCACCCTGTTTGTGAAAGAGATGGAAATATCGAACTCCATGTTATACCGGAAGATCAAAAGCCTGACCAACTTATCCCCCACCGAATTCATCAAAAACATCCGCCTGAAAGCTGCCTGCCACCTGATCGCCGAAGGCAAAGGCAACGTCTCCGAAATAGCCTACAAAGTAGGATTCAACGACGCCAAATATTTCAGCCGCTGTTTCAAAAAAGAATTCGGCGTCACCCCCCTGGAATATCAGAAAAAAGAATAATTCCATACAAATACACAGAGGTAGCAGCCAGGGGCAGTCTATGATTACAATTAAAGGAATGTTCTCCGGCACTCAAAACATCCTCTTTAGCTGTAATTATAATTGAGCAAGGTCCTTACATTCAAAATAGATGGATTTTCTTTAGGAAACGGATAAAAAAACTGCCCTTCCTAATTATTTAATCTCATTCCGCAGAGTTTTTTTTCATGTTCCGCAGGGCTTTTTTTCACGTTCCGCAGTTTTTTTTCTGACGTTCCGCAGGGTTTTCCTATACTTTTAACCCAAAATTACTTTTTAAGATCAGCAGAATGATATGTCCCCCTTTTTGACTTTTAAGTCATCCCGGGTATCAAAAAAGGATCTTTATTTTGCATATAAAAACAAAGCGTTAATCCGACTGAATATGAAACTTCGTTACTCCTTTCTGTTTGGTGTCCTTCTCCTGCTCACCATCCTCCCTGCACCCGCACAACAACTATCTATGCCGGCTATATTCGGAGATAACATGGTGCTTCAACGGGATGCTCCGGTCAGGATGTGGGGTAACACCACCGGACCAGGTCGCATTTCCATCCGGATAGCCGGACAAACGTTTCAAACCTTCCCGGACGAAAAAGGATACTGGGAAACCGAACTGCCCCCGCAGAAAGCAACAACTACCCCTTTCAGCTTTTCTGTCTATACCTCCACAGATACTCTTACCTTTGGAAATGTAATCACAGGAGACGTCTGGCTGGCATCAGGCCAATCCAACATGCAAATGAGAATGAACGAAGCCGAAAACGCCCCGGCGGAAATCCGGGAAGCCAATCACCCCGGAATTCGTTTCTTTCAGGTCCGGCAGATGGTCTCACACATACCACTGGACGATCTGGAAGGAGAATGGAAAATCTGCCGGCCCGAAAATGCCGGGCACTTCTCCGCTGTGGCTTATTACTTTGCCCGTGAGATATGGGAAAAGCAACAGATCCCGGCTGGTATCATTTCCGCCTCCTGGGGGGGTACTCCTTCGCAGGCATGGACCAGCGCAGAGATGCTGAAAAGTCATCCGGATTTTACTGAAAAGATAAATGAAACAGAGCAGGCCGGAATCCACTGGCAGGAAGCCTACCTGCAAAATCAACAGGAACACGCAGTCATCCGGAACAGCAACCGGGGCATTGACCAGGGAGTTCACCGCCTCCATTACAAAGACACAAAATGGACCGATGTTACCTATCC